>JAXDNH010000119.1:0-42697 GCA_034669525.1 Methylobacteriaceae bacterium
AGGCGGACGATGGCCAGGTGGAAAGCTGCAGGATATTGTCTAGATAGGTCTTGCGCCGACTCTGGTGGTGGGCGGAGCGAACATTGAGCTTCATCGACCTCATTCTGACCGTCTGCACGCTGGCCAACCCCGCGATCTGCGAAGAGGCGCGGCTTCCCTATTCGACCGCCGGCTCACTTCGCCAATGCATGTTCGATGCGCCGCCGGCAATCGCGCAATGGTCGGAGCAGCACCCGGCGCGCCGCGTGGTGCGCTGGCGCTGCGCCTGGCCGGGCAGTGAAGACAACGATGTTTGACAGCCGCTTCCTCACCATTGGGCTTTCCCAGCCATCGTCGTGCGGCCATCGGGATCGGCGATCCATAAATCCACGCTGTCGTCGCTTTCCGCCGCATTCAGCGTGAACTCTTGCCCGTCAAAGAGCGGATTGAGCGCACGAAATGAAAAAACCCGCGGACCCGTGCTGCGGATGGAGGCGGCGAATTCGATCAGCAGCGTCGCCTGCAACGGTCCGTGCACGATGAGACCGGGATAACCCTCCACCTCGGTCACGTATTGCCGGTCGTAGTGAATGCGATGGCCGTTGAAGGTCAGCGCGGAATAGCGAAACAGCATCACCGCGTCGGCGCTCTTCGCTTCGCTCCACTGCGCTTTGCGAGGCTCTTCGCGAGCCGGCGCGTTCTGTTTCGCGGCGTCCCCGGAAGGCGCGTCGCGGTAGACGATGTCGTGGCGCTCTTTCAGCGCGAGCCCACGGGACGTGGAAATCTCATGATCGACCGTGACGAAGCACAAGCGCCCTGAGCGCCCCTCTTTGACGTTCGCATCGGCGATTCTGGAGCGCCGCTCGACCGCATCCCCAACGCGTAGCCCATCGTGAAAATCAAGCCGCCCGGCGGCCCACATCCGCCGCGGCAGCGGCACCGGCGGCAGAAAATCGCCCCGCACCGGATGCCCATCCGGCCCGAGCCGCGATTGCGGCACCATGGGCGGCGCAAGGCACCAATGGATCGCCAGCGGACAGGTGTCGCCCTCGCGTGGCCGCGGACCGTCGCGGTCCAGAGTCACGCCGAGCTCCTGGGCGAGGCGCGGTGTGATCACATCGCGGGCAGTGGTCGTGCGACCGATCCAGCTGCGCAGAAGCTCGACATCGAGCGGCGGGTGCTCGGTCACAAATCATCCTCCCGATCAGCTGCGGCGTTGCCAGTGCTCTCGCATGTCCTTTTGCACCGCGCTACAAACTCGACACGGCAGGAGCGTTATAATATAACAGTACGTCGATGGGCCACGCATGTCGCACTTCAAGCATCTCGCCTTTCTTCCGCGGGTTTCGGGGTTTCGCCTGTCGCTCGTCCAGCGGCTCGCGGCAGCCGCCTGCCTGATCGTGCCGCTCTGGGCCGCCGTGATCTGGGCGACGCGATGATCGGCGGGCCCGATAGTCTGCCGCACGCGGCGATCCGCTTCGATGACCTGACCCTTGGCTACGACAGGCATCCGGCGGTCCATCACCTCGGCGGAACGATCCCCGCCGGCAGCCTGCTCGCCATTGTCGGACCCAACGGCGCCGGCAAGTCGACGCTGCTGAAAGGGGTTGCCGGCGCGCTTGCGCCGCTGCACGGCCGCATCGAGATCACGCGCATGCACGGTGGCGAGCGCGCCAGGATCGCCTATCTGCCGCAACTCACCGCGCTCGATCGCACCTTCCCGATCAGTGTTGCCGACGTGGTTGCAAGCGGCCTCTGGCACAAGGCGGGCCTCTTCCGCCGCATCGGCAACGGCGAGAACGCCGCGATTGACGAGGCTCTCTCCGCCGCCGGCCTCGCCGGTTTCGAGCAGCGCTGGATCGGCTCGCTCTCCGGCGGCCAGTTTCAGCGCGCGCTGTTCGCGCGGCTCATGCTGCAAGACGCGCCAATCATCCTGCTCGACGAGCCGCTGAATGCCGTCGACGATAAGACCGCCGCCGATCTCATCGATGTCGTCAAACGCTGGCAGGCCGAGTCGCGCACCGTTCTGGCCGCGCTGCACGATCTGCACGTCGTACGCAGCGTCTTCCCCGAAACGCTATTGCTCGCGCGCGAAGCGATCGCGTGGGGACGCACCGACGAGGTGCTGACGCCGTCGAACCTCACCGCAGCGCGGCGCATGAGCGAAGTCTTCGACGAGCATGCGCACGAATGCGCGCGGAGCGCGGCATGATGTTCGACGCGCTTTACAACGCGCTGATCGCGCCTTTCGCCGAATTCGCTTTCATGCGCCGCGCGCTCATCGGCTCGATCGCGCTGTCGCTCGGCGCCGGTCCTGTCGGCGTGTTCATGATGCTTCGCCGCATGAGCCTCTTCGGCGACGCGATGGCGCATGCGATTCTGCCGGGCGCGGCGATCGGCTTTCTCGTCTCCGGCCTGTCGCTCGGCGCGATGACGCTCGGCGGGCTCGCCGCCGGCATTCTGGTCGTGCTGCTCGCCGGCCTCGTCACCCGCAATACCGCGCTGAAAGAGGACGCCTCGCTTGCGGCCTTCTACCTGATCTCGCTCGCCGCCGGGGTGACGATCGTCTCGCTCAAAGGCTCGAACATCGATCTTCTGCATGTGCTGTTCGGCTCGATCCTGGCGCTCGATGACATGGCGCTCATGCTGCTTGCCGGCATCACCACGTGCACGTTGCTTACGCTCGCGGTGCTCTATCGCCCGCTTATTCTCGAATGTGTCGATCCCGGTTATCTGCAATCGGTGAGCCGCGCCGGCGGCCCGACGCATCTCGTCTTTCTTGTGTTGGTCGTGATGACGCTCGTCGGCGGCTTCAGTGCGCTCGGCACGCTGCTGGCGGTCGGCATCATGATGTTGCCCGCAGCCAGCGCGCGCTTCTGGGCAACCGAGCTCGACGGCATGATCGTGGCGGCGACGGTGACCGCGATCCTCTCGAGCCTGATCGGACTCATCGTCTCCTACCATTCGGGATTGCCGACCGGGCCGGTGATCATTCTCACCACAGGCTGCCTCTACGCGATCTCGCTGATCTTCGGGCCTCGCGGCGGGCTCGTCAGGCGCTTCATTCCGCGCGTGCATCTCGAAGCGTGAGGCTGAGCCCGGGAGTCACAATGCGACACGTCCTATGCTTAGTCGCGGCGCTTGTTGCATTTACGCCATCCAGCCCAAGCATGGCCGCGGAGAAACTCAAAGCGGTCGCGAGCTTCTCGATCCTCGCCGACCTCGTCAAACAAGTCGGCGGCGAGCATGTCGATGTCACCGCGATCGTCGGGCCGGATGGCGACGCACACGTGTTCCAGCCCTCGCCGCTCGACGCCAAGGCCGTCGCCGACGCGCAACTCGTCGTCATCAACGGTCTCGGCCTGGAAGGCTGGACGGCGCGGCTGATCCAATCGTCGGGAACGAAAGCGCCTGTTGTCGTCGCTTCCAAGGGCGTGCGCCCGCTGCAAGGCGAGGGCGAAGAGGCCGGCAAGGCCGACCCGCATGCCTGGCAGAGCATTGCCAACGCGAAAATCTATGTCGCCAACATCCGCGACGGCCTGATGTCAGCCGATCCGGCCGACAAAGCGGATTTTGAGGCGAATGCGAAGAGCTACCTCGCCAGGCTGGACCAGCTCGAGGCAGAGGTGAAAGCCGCGATCGCATCGATCCCGCAAAGAAACCGCAAGATCATCACGACGCACGACGCGTTCGGCTATTTCGCCCGCGCCTACGGCATGTCGTTCATCGCGCCGCAGGGCGTCTCGACCGAGACCGAGCCTTCAGCCAAGGACGTGGCCAAGATCATCCGGCAGATCAAAGCCCAGCGCATCCCCGCCGTGTTTCTTGAAAACATTTCCGACGACCGGCTGATGCAGCAGATCGCGCGCGAAACCGGCGCCAGGATCGGCGATAAGCTTTATTCCGACGCACTGTCGAAGCCGGGCGCAGGCGCCGCGACATATGTCGACATGATGCACAACAACGTCGCCGCGTTCATGAAGGCGCTGCGGGAGTAGACCGGAGCTCGCCAACGGCGCAGAGCGTCCTATTCCGCCGCCGCCCGGCTCTGTGTATTCGCCGCCATCGGAATGGCGCGCATGTCCGGCGGCGTCCTGAAATCGCGTGCCGCGCCGCGCGCTCGTTCGAGGCCTTGCGGGTAGCCGCTGCGATCGCCGTAGGTGCGAGGCGGCCTCTCGCTTCGCCGTTGGCTCGTGTTGACGGCTTTCGCGCCGGCAATGTCCAACAGCGTCACACCGACTACCATCGCCAGCGCGATCATAACATTGTCGCGTTTCGGATTGTCGGCGCGCAGCCCCGCAAGCAATGTCGCGATGTCGAGCGCGTCGCCAGCGACGCGGCTTTGCAGACCGAGACCTTTGTCCGGCGACAAGGTCATGATGCCGGCGCCGATCTCGCGCATGCCGTAGGCGCGCACCAGCGTCTCGCTGCCTTCCATTCCGAGCCAGCGCGTCAGCGCGCGCGGCGCGAGAAGCTCGGTGAGGCCAAGGCCAATGCTGAACCAGCCGAGCGCACGCGCCAGACGGTCCGTGTTGTCGAGCGAGCTCGGACCGCTGTTCAGAACCTGCGGGTCGCCTTGCGAGCGCGCGATGTTCGAGATGCTTGTGATGTAAGTCATGTTGTCCTCGCGTGCTTTACGGCTTCAGAACGACCTTGATGCAGCTGTCCTGCTTGTTGCGGAACACCTTGTACATCTCGGGCCCGTCCTCGAGTGAAACGGTGTGGGTGATGACGAAGGACGGATCGATCTGACCTTCTTCGATCCGCCGCAGGAGATCGTCGGTCCAGCGGTTGACGTGCGTCTGGCCCATGCGGAACGTCAGGCCCTTGTTCATCGCCTGACCCATCGGGATTTTGTCCACCAACCCGCTATAGACGCCGGGGATCGAGATCACGCCTGCCGGGCGGCAAACATAGATCATCTCGCGCAGGATGTGCGGACGATCGTTCTCCATCATCATCATCTGCTTGGCGCGGTCGAGCAGCGTGTCCGGCTGCGACAGCGACACATGGCTCTCCATGCCGGTCGCATCGATGCACTTGTCCGGACCTTTGCCGCCGGTGAGCTCGTTCAAGCCCTCGACGACGCTCTCCTCCTTGAAATTGAGGGGAATCGCGCCGCCGGCTTCCGCCATGCCGAGCCGCTCCGGCAACATATCGATGGCAACAACCTGCTTTGCGCCAAGCAAAACTGCGCTGCGGATCGCCATCTGGCCTACCGGACCGCAGCCCCAGATCGCGACCGTGTCCGTCGGCTCGATGTCGCACTGAACGGCGGCCTGCCAGCCCGTCGGGAAAATGTCACCGAGGAAGAGCACCTGCTCGTCGGTGAGACTGTCCGGCACCTTGATATGTGTCGCGTCGGCGTAGGGGACGCGAAGGTATTCCGCCTGCCCGCCGGGATAGCCGCCGGTCAGATGCGTGTAACCGAAGAGTCCCGCCGTCGCGTGGCCGAAGACTTTGTCGGCGAGCTTCTTGTTGCGGTTCGTCGTCTCGCAGACGGAGAAATTGCCGCGTTTGCACTGGTCGCATTCGCCGCAGATGATCGTGAAGGGCACGACGATGCGGTCGCCCTTCTTCAGATGACCGTTGACGCCGGAGCCGACCTCGACCACCTCGCCCATCATCTCATGACCCATGATGTCGCCGGGCAACATCGCGGGAATGAAATTGTGGAAGAGATGCAGGTCCGAGCCGCAGATCGCGCAGCTCGTTACTTTAACAATTGCATCGCGCGGATGCTCGATCTCGGGATCCGAAACCGTATCGCAGCGGATGTCTTCCTTCCCATGCCAAACAAGGGCTTTCATGTAACGGCCTTCCGGACGCGATTGCGCAGCTTCAGGTCGGACATCACGAGAGGTACGCAGCTTCCCGAGCGCGGAAACGGCATGCGCGGGAGTTGGTTCCGGGTGTGGCGCTCGATCGCGCCGGACGACATCCGCAAGGTCGCGCTCGCCTACAAGGCCAATTATGCGAAGAAGGAGAACGGGCCCGGCGAGGACTACACGATCGATCACACCGGCGTGACCTATCTCGTCGGACGCGAGGGACAATATCTCGGCTTCGTGCCACCGCAGACCTCACCAGACCGGCTCACCGAGGTGATCCGCGCGCAGCTCGGGAATTAGCAGTCGGCGTAGGTTGTGCTTTCGACGCAATACGCCAAGCTATAGACCTGGCGAACTCGGATCCAATGCGCAGCGTCTTTAGGAGACCGCAAAAGCGCCTACATGTCATCGCCCCTCCAGTGCACGATCGTCCGCAACGGCGGGCATTGCCCATCCCCTGAAGGAATACTTCAGCGACACGTCCGGGAGATGTTCGGCAGGATCGGGTGAGTTTCGCCTTCCATTCGCAATCTCACTTTCGCGTTGAACACGGCTGCCCTGACCCGTTTCCCCTCGATTTGCAGTTCGAAAAGGTGAATTTCGTCGCCCACAACATCGTCTCCGGCAGGTTCGATGGCGTTTAGCTCTTTCGGTTCGCTCTCTTCGGCGAGAAAGCTCAAACATTTGTAGCCCAGCAGTTGGACAGACCAAACCTCCTTCCCGATGCGCTCCGATAGTTCGTTCATGACGCTCAGCAACGCACCGTTACGATCCAAGAATGGCTTGCGCGGCAGGAATCGGTTTATGTACTTTCGAAATAGCCTCGCGTATGCGTCCAAGCTCTCTTCAATCTGCTTCCCAGCGATCAGGAGCGCAAAACCGCCGCTTGCGATCAACTGAATGACCGCCAAAAAGCCGGTACCTTCAGCACCACGTCCTATACTCACAGGCTGAAACGAAACACCAAATTCAGCTTCGAGCCGCCTGCTCACAACCGCGACACGCGCATCGTAATCAGCACGTTTTGAACGATGTCCGCTATCCGACGCTTTGCGGACTTAAACAGGATATCTGCTCAGGTGCGAGCAGTACCATGAACGGCCATGGAGCCGGGCTAAGCTGGACCGCCGATTTTTCCACTAGAGTCAGGGGTTCTTGAGACCTTGCGGGAGACTAATCCAGAGCACTGTCTGTTCTTGCGGCGAATGTAGCGATTTGTGTCCCCTGCCACTCACGTCCTCAAACAAGACGAAGCTACCCGCCGGTACGCGCCTCTCATCTCCGTCACTTGTCTGGTATTCTGCCGATCCATCAAGCCTCACCGTCAGCACGCGCTCCGGCACTGTATGCCAATCGACCTGTCGCGCACCCGCCGGAATGTGCGTGAAACGGATGCCTGACGCCAGGTACTTCGCTGACACTTCGAATGCAGCGGCATTGGGGTGAACCTGTCGAGAGGTTGTCGGGATTTCGACCTCGTCGAAGTGGGACTCGCCGTCGGCGGTCGAGTAAACGCGCAGACACTTCATCTTAGCCTTCGTTCCTTCAGTTGCACTTACAGGCGCTACACCCCCTCCGGCGCCAGCGGCGGCTGGAAGGTCAGCCCCAAATCCCAGGGGAAATCGATCCAGGTATCCTGTGACACTTCGGTGATGAACGTGTCGACCAGCGGCCGCCCTTGCGGCTTCGCATAAACCGCGGCGAAATGCGCGGCGGGTAAGAGATCGCGCACGATGCGGGCGGTCGCGCCGGTATCGACGAGATCGTCGACAACGAGCACACCGGATTCGCGCTTGAGAATTTCCGCCGTGATGCTCTTCAGGACGACGATCTCAGCCTGCTTGCGGTCGCGATAGCTCGAAATCGAGATCGTCTCGATGATCCTGATGCCGAGCTCGCGCGCAACGATCGCCGCCGGCACAAGGCCGCCGCGGGTGATGGTGACGATCACCTCGAACGGCCCGGCGCCGGAAAGCCGCCAGGCGAGCGCACGCGTGTCGCGGTGGAACTGATCCCAGGAGACCGGGAAACGCTTTTCGCTTATCGGGCGAGGCAACGGCGACGCGCTCCCTTGCCGCATCTGCGTCACGCGGTTTTCCGCTCGCGCGAGAGCCGGTCGACCAGCGCGCGCGTCTCCGCGACTGCCGCGGCAAGCGCCGCCTCGTCCTTCGAGCGCAGCACGATCTGGTTGCGGAAGCGCCCATCGACGAAGGCCGGATACGAGCCGATCGACACGCCTTTGTGGCGCTCGGCGAGATCGGCGAGATCGGCGGCGTAGAGGCCCTCCGGCAGATTGCCGGCCTCGACGCCCTCGACCAGCATTTTGGCGCCGGTCTTCAGCCGCGGTGCGACGCCGTCGAGCATCGCCTGCATGATCGAGGGCACGCCGGCCATGACGATGACGTTGCCGATCATGAAGCCGGGTGCTTTCGAGATTTTGTTCTCGACGAGCTCGCCGCCTTGCGGAATGCGCGCCATGCGCCGGCGCGCTGCGTTGAGGTCCTCCGGCTTGATGCGCTCAAGCAGCAGGGCAAGAGCGCGCGGGTCCTCGGCAATCGGCACGCCGAAAGCCTTGGCGACCGCGTCGGCGGTGATGTCGTCATGCGTCGGGCCGATGCCGCCGGTCGTGAACACGTAGGTGTAGCGGCGGCGGAGCGCATTCAGGCCCTCGACGATGTCGTCCTCGACATCGGGCACGATGCGCACCTCGCGCAGATCGATGCCGATCTCACCGAGATAATCGGCGATGTACCCGATATTCTTGTCCTTGGTCCGCCCGGACAGGATTTCGTCGCCGATCACAAGGATGGCTGCGGTTACGCCAGCGTCTTCCGCCATCCTTTGTTCCTTTGGCCGCCGCAGGTTCAAGTGCCCCCCGCTTATCACCTTTGCGCGCGGGGCGGCTAGTCGCGGAGGCGGGCCGTGCTGGCGGCTCAGGGCCGCGTCGCCATATGTGCGGTCTGCCATCGGCGCCCTACGCGCCCTCCAGCGATAGTTGACACTTGCAGTCGATCCCGCACATTCGCGACACCATGACCTTTGTCGATGCCCACCTCGCGCCCGGCCGCAAGACCGGGCAGATCAAGCTGCACGGACCCGATGCTTTCGAGGGTATGCGCCGCGCCGGCCAGCTGACGGCGCGGGCGCTCGACGCGCTGGTCGAGCGGGTGAAGCCGGGCGTCACCACCGAGTCGCTCGACGCGTTCATCTTCGATTTTGCGATTTCGCACCACGCCTATCCGGCGCCGCTCGATTATCGCGGCTACCGCAAGTCGATCTGCACGTCGATCAATCATGTCGTCTGCCACGGCACGCCCGACAACAAACCCTTACGCGAGGGCGACATCGTCAATATCGACGTGACGCTGATCCTCGACGGCTGGCATGGCGATGCGAGCCGGATGTACCTCGTCGGCGAGGTGCCGCGGCGGGCGATCCGGCTCGTCGATGTCACCTACGAGGCCTTGATGCGCGGCATCGCGGCGGCGCGGCCTGGAGGCACGACAGGAGATATCGGAGGTGCAATCCAACTTTTTGCCGAGAGCGAACGCTGCTCGGTCGTGCGCGACTTCTGCGGCCATGGACTCGGCCGCCTTTTCCACGACGAGCCGAATGTTCTGCATTACGGCAAGCCCGGCGAAGGGGTTCTGCTTAAGCCCGGGATGTTTTTTACAATCGAGCCGATGATCAATCTCGGCCGCGCGCCGGTGAAGGTTTTGGCGGACGGCTGGACGGCGGTGACCCGCGACCGCTCACTCTCTGCCCAGTTCGAGCATACGGTCGGTATTACCGAAACCGGTGTCGAGGTTTTCACGCTGTCGCCGGCGGGGCTTGACCGCCCCTACGCACCGCATATGCCCGCCGCGGCATGAAGGGCGGGCTCTCCGAATCCGCCGTTCCCCATTACGCCGGCCATCGCGAGCGGCTGCGGACGCGCTTCCTCGAAGCGGGAGAAGACGCGCTCGCCGATTACGAAATCCTGGAGCTTGTGTTGTTCCGCGCCATTCCCCGGCGCGACGTGAAGCCGCTCGCCAAAGCGCTCATCGCGCGCTTCGGTTCCTTCGCTGAGGTGATCGCAGCGCCGGCCCCGCGCCTGCGCGAAATAGACGGGCTTGGCGAAGCCGCGATCGCGGAACTTAAAATTGTCGAGGCGGCAGCACGGCGGCTTGCGCGCGGCACGCTGCGCAGCCGCAAGCAGCTTTCCTCCTTCAGCGACGTGCTGGACTATTGCCGCACGACAATGGCGCTCGCGGAACGCGAGGAATTCCGCATCCTGTTTCTCGATAAGCGCAATTGCCTCATTGCCGACGAAGTACAGGGCCGCGGCACCGTTGATCACACGCCGGTCTATCCGCGGGAGGTCGTGCGCCGCGCGCTCGAACTCGCCTCAACGGCGATCATCCTCGTTCATAATCACCCCTCCGGCGATCCCACACCTTCTTCGGCCGACATTCGCGTAACACAAAACATCATGGCGGTGGCCGAGCCGCTTGGGATCACGGTCCACGATCACTTGATCGTCGGACGCGAGGGCCATGCCAGCTTCAAGGGCCTGCGTCTCATTTGAGCTTTGATGGCTAAGACATGGCAGTCGAATAGCAGGCAATTGCCCCACCCCTCCCATACGGGGCGTTAACTCAGGGTCGGTATGCCTGGAAGAGGCGATGCGGGCGCGCGAGGCGTGGATGCGGTGGCAGCTCTGGAAGGGGCAGGGGGGGCTGTTGACCTCTTCTAGCTTTGTTCCCATCGCCCTCTTCACATCGCTGACCCTCGCCGTCCTGATGCTCGCGACCATCTGGTTGTGCGAAGAAGAAAATGCGGCTGCAGCCCAGCAGGACGCAGCAGCCCTGCAGGCGGGGATCGCGGCTGAGCGACAGCACCTGATTTCCCGGGCGCAGCGCCTAGCCCATGGCGATGAGGAGGTGGACGGAACGGCGGCCCCTGAACTCCTCCAGCTTCGCTCCAGGGCATCTGCGCTGTTTGCCGAGATATTCATTGTCGATCTGGAGACGAGTGCCGCGCGCCAGGACGATCACTGGGCGGGAGGCGACCGGTTTCCGCAATTGCGTCCCGCACTCATGCCGGGACTGATGCGCTATCGTGAACGGCGGTTCGGCGCGTTGCGCGGCTCTCTCGTGACTGAGCCGGCCGGGTTATCGACCCCGGCGCATGCTGATCCTGTCCCGCAAGGCGAAAGCTTTTTCATCCGCGACGGCAATCGTCTCGGTGCAGTGGCAATCGTCCCTGTCGTCAGAAGTATGCAAGCCCCTCCTGCAGTCCTTATAGGCGTAGCCTCTCTGGAAGAGGTTCTCCTGCCGCGGCTCATACGTCGCGTGGGACTGGGCCCGCTCGGGCTGGTTTCCAATGAAACGGATGGGTCCGGCCGCGCCAAGATGGTCCTCACGGACGTCGAAGGACACCGGCTCGGAGCGCTTGCGTGGACACCCGCCCAGCCGGGCAACGAGCGGGCGCTCTGGTTTGCCGCGATCCTGGTTTTCTTCGCCACGCTCTTTGTCGCGTTTGTCGTCTACCATTCGCGGCGGGTTGCCCGGATACTCGTTGAAAGCGAAGCGCGCGCGCAGCAACTCGCGGGGCAGGACCTTCTCTCCGGTCTCCCCAACCGCGCGCTGTTCAACCAGTATCTCGATGCCGAGATCGGGCGAACTTCACGTACGGGCTCGGCCTTCGCCCTGTTCTATCTCGATCTCGATCGGTTCAAGGAGATCAATGACTCCTTTGGTCACGAGGCGGGTGACCGCATGATCAAAGCCGCGACGCAGCGCGTCAGTGCAATTCTGCGCGGCGGGGACCGGCTTGCGCGCCTCGGTGGTGATGAATTTGCGATCCTGCAGACTGAAGTCCGCAGCCCACGCGATTGCGAGAAACTCGCCAAGCGCATCCTTCAGGAAATGGCGCAGCCCTTCGATCTCGGTGAGCAAAAGGTTTTTGCCGGAATTTCAATCGGCATCGCACTGCATCCGCACGATGCAAAAGACTCGCAAGGATTGATCCGGCGCGCCGATCTCGCGCTGTATCGGGCCAAAAACGAGGGTAGAAACCGCTTCTGTTTTTTTGAGCAACGCATGGGCGAAGAATTGCGCATGCGCAAGACAGTCGAGGACGAACTGCGCGCTGCAATCGATCGCGATGAACTCATGGCGCAATATCAGCCGATCCTGTCGGCCGATGGAGAGAAGCTGGTCGGGGTCGAGGCGCTCGTGCGTTGGCGCCATCCCGTCCACGGCCTCATCTCCCCTGAGCGGTTCGTCGGTCTTGCCGAAGATAGCGGCCTTATCCTTCCGTTGGGAGAATGGGTGCTGCGCCGGGCCTGCACCGACGCCAGGCGCTGGCCCCATCTTTATGTGGCGGTAAATGTTTCGCCCATTCAGTTCCGCCACAACGCTTTTCCCGCGGCTGTCGAGCGTATCCTTAAAGAAACAGGCATGGATCCGTCGCGGCTGGAACTGGAATTGACCGAAGGCGTAATCGTGAAAGATGCCGACCAGGCGGAAAATGCGATCATAGAACTGCGCGCAAAGGGCGTACGGCTGGCGCTCGATGATTTTGGTATTGGCTATTCGAGCCTCATCTATTTGCGCCGGTTTGCCTTCGATAAGATCAAAATCGACAAATCGTTCCTGCAGTCGATGGAGATGACGGGAGAGAGTGCGATCATTCTGCACTCGATCGTGCATCTCGGACGCGCACTCGGCCTGACGGTGACGGCGGAGGGAATTGAAACCGAGGATCAGCAGCGCTTCCTGCAGGCTCTCGGCTGTCACGAACTGCAGGGATTCCTGTTTTCGCAGCCGCTCGATGCCGAGGAGCTAACAGTGCTTGTCGAGGAAGGCCAAGCCGCGTCGCGCGGACGAGGCGTTCGCGAAACTCAGGCCGCCTGAAGACTTAGTGCAGACGAAGCTCGAGGCTGACCGTACGGATTTCCGCAGGGCGAATGAGCTTCTCGTGTGCAACCTGCACCGAATAAAGCGCGCCGTCGAGCTTGTCGCGCCAGAACGTCAGGAACTTCATCAGCGTCGGGAAATCGGGAGCAATGTCGTAGTCCTGCCAGATGTAAGTCTGCAGGAAACGCGGATGGTCCGGCAGGCGGTAGAGAATTTCCGCCGTCGTCAAACCATAACCCGCGAGCTGGCGGATGAAGTCGGGTGAAACCCTACGTGTCTGTCTTACTGGGCCTCTGTCCATCTCACGTCCTCCGAAAAGGAAACGTCGATTAGCCGTTTGCGTTGCGGTAGGCGTTTGCGTGTCCGCAGCGCACTCCATTGCGCCGCGCGAAAGGTGAATACGGTGTTAACTACGTCGCGTGCGCACCCAAGGATGCAGCAAAGCTTGTGCCTTAAAGAAGGCGAGGGCCACCGCGGTTCATTTTTTGCGGAGAGCTGTTGCGCGGAAGCCGCAATGCGACAGCTGTGGTCTTTAGGCCAACCAGGGCGGCAGTCGGTCCTGCGCGATCATGTCGTCGTAGGTCGGGCGCGGCCGGACGACCGCGTAATCCGATCCATGCACCATCACTTCCGGGACGAGCAGGCGCGAATTGTAGGTGCCTGCCTGCACCGCACCGTAGGCGCCGGCCGACATGATGGCGAACAAATCGCCGGGCTGCACTTCCGGTATAGCGCGGTCGAGCGCGAGATAGTCGCCCGTCTCGCAGACGGGGCCGACCACGTCGGCCGTGATCGTCGGTGCATCGGGGTTTTGCCGCACCGGCTGAATTCCCTGGTAGGCTTCATAGAGCGTCGGGCGGATGAGATCGTTCATTCCGGCATCGACCACGATGAACGTCTTGTCCTCGCCGCGCTTCACATAAATGACCTGCGTAACGAGGATGCCGGCATTGCCGACAATGAGCCGACCCGGCTCGAAAATCAGCTTGCAGCCGAGCGCATTGGTTCGGCGTCGGACAATTTCGGCATAGCGATCGGGATGATAGGATTGCGGGTCTTCGCCGGGGCGGTAGGGAATGCCCAGGCCGCCGCCGAGATCGACGTGCTCGATCTGGTGACCATCGGCGCGCAATATCTGAACAAAATCGGCTCCGCGTGCGAAGGCCTGGTCGAACGGTTCGAGATCGGTGATCTGCGAGCCGATGTGAATATCAACACCCCTGACCTGAATGCCCGGAAGCTGCGTCGCGTGCGCGTAAACCTCGCGCGCCCTCGTGAGCGGAATACCGAACTTATCCTCGGACTTGCCTGTCGAAATCTTTGCGTGGGTGTGCGCGTCGACGTCGGGATTGATACGAATCGCGATGCGGGCAGTTCTCCCACGGGCGCGCGCAATCCCAGAGATTGCTTCGAGTTCGCCTTCGGATTCGACATTGAAACAGAAGATATCCTCGTCGAGTGCTGCTTCGATTTCACGCTTGAGCTTGCCCACTCCGGAGAAGGTGATGCGCTCGCCCGGCACGCCGACCGCACGCGCACGCCGCAGTTCGCCTTCCGAGACGATGTCCATTCCGGCGCCGAGCCGCGCCAGCGTCGCGAGCACGGCCTGGTTCGAATTCGCTTTGATCGAATAACAGACGCGGGTATCGAGTCCGGCAAATGCGTCCGAGAAGACGCGGTAATGTCGGGTGAGCGTCGCCGTCGAATAGCAATAGAAGGGCGTGCCGACCGCCTCTGCGATCGCGGGCAGCGCGACATCCTCGGCGTGGAGCACGCCGCCGCGATATTCGAAATGGTTCATCTTTGGCGGCGTGCGGTCAGAGCAGCGGGTCGAGCGGAAAGCTCGAGCGTCCCGTGCCCGGCACGACTTTCTGGTCGGGTACGCCGGTCTGGTAGGCCGGCCCGAGCGGCTCGGCCGCGAGCCCCCCGGCGGGCGTGGAGACCTGGGGCGGCGCTTGCGAAAGCGTTTGCGGCACAGCAGCCGAAGAACCCGGCGGCGCCTCCAGCGGTCCGCGTCGGCCGCAACCGGCAAGCCCTGCCGCGACTAGGCCGGTTAGCAGCACGCTGAGAAGGCGAGAGGAGAGGACGCGGCGCAAGATGGGCTCCGGGGAAGCTCTACTATAAGGCACAGAGCCCTTAATGCGAAGGAGGGACGGGCAAAGTCGTATCCGTGTTGCCGCCCGGCCCCAGGCGATCGAGCCATTTCTGCGCCTGCTCGCGCACATTTTTCGGCGCGGTGCCGCCGTAGCTCGCGCGGCTATCGACCGATTTGTCGACGCCAAGCACCGAAAACACCTCATCGGAAATGCGCGGCTCCATCTCCTGCATCTCCTCCAGCGTCAGCGCCTCGAGCCCGACCCGCCGCGCCGCCGCGGCCGCAACGAGCCGCCCCGTGACGTGATGCGCCTCGCGAAACGGCAGGCCGAGCCGCTGCACCAGCCAGTCGGCGAGATCCGTGGCGGTGGCATAGCCCGCGCCTGCCGCCGCGCGCATCCGCGCCGCGTCCGGCTCGAGGTCGCGCACCATGCCGGCCATCGCGGCGAGGCAGAGCGACAGCGATTGCAGCGCGTCGAACGTGCCTTCCTTGTCCTCCTGCATGTCCTTGGAATAGGCGAGCGGCAGGCCCTTCATGACGACGAGCAGGCCCTGCAGGGCGCCGAGGATGCGTCCGCTCTTGCCGCGCACGAGCTCGGCTGCGTCGGGATTGCGCTTCTGCGGCATGATCGAGGAGCCGGTCGTGAACGCATCCGACAGCGTCACAAAGCCGAATTGCGGGTTCGCCCAGATAACGATCTCCTCGGCGAAGCGCGAGAGATGCATGGCGCAGATCGCGGCGGCGGCGAGCGTCTCCAGCGCGAAGTCGCGATCGGAGACGCTGTCGAGCGAATTCGCCGTCGGCCGGTCGAACCCGAGCGCCTTCGCGGTCATCTCCCGGTCGATCGGGAAGGAGGTGCCGGCGAGCGCCGCAGCCCCGAGCGGGCTTTCGTTCAGCCGCACCCGCGCATCCCGCAGCCGGCCACGGTCGCGCGCCAACATCTCGACATAGGCGAGGAGATGGTGACCGAACGTGACCGGCTGCGCCGTCTGCAGGTGCGTGAACCCCGGCATGACCGTGCCGGCATGGGCGAGCGCCTTTTCGGCGAGCGCGCGCTGCAGATCGGCGATCTGCACATCGAGTGTATCGATCGTATCGCGAACCCAGAGCCGGAAATCGAGCGCGACCTGGTCGTTGCGCGAGCGGGCCGTATGCAGCCGCCCCGCGTCCGGCCCGGCGATCTCGGCCAGCCGCGACTCGATGTTCATATGGATGTCTTCGAGCGCGCGCGAGAACGTGAAAGTGCCGCTCTCGATTTCGCCGCTAATTCGCTCTAGACCCGCGCCGATCGCGTCCGCCTGCTCGCGCGTGACGATGCCGGTCTCAGCCAGCATGGCGACATGCGCCTTGGAGCCGGCAATGTCCTGCACAGCGAGCTTGCGGTCGAAGTCAATCGAGGCGTTGATCTCCTCCATGATCGCATAGGGTGCGTTTTGAAAGCGTCCACCCCACATTTTGTTGCTCACTTAAAACACTCCTGACCGCGAATGACCGAACCCACCGAGCAGCCTTCGCAGCCCGCCCCGCGCGGCCTCCGCATCCGCACGCTCGTGCCGGCTCTCGCGGTAATCGCGGTTGCTGTCGCGGCGCTCCTATACGTGACGATCGGCAGCGGCGGCAAGGAAACGGCCGAGGCCAAGGCCTGCGCCGCCAATGCCGCGCAACGCGTGGCCGTCGATCGCGCCGCCAAAGGCGAAGTGGCGGCGCTGGCGGTCGCCAAACAATCGAAGCCGGTCACGCCGCTTGCCTTCAGCGGCCCCGACGGAGAGCCGCAGGGCCTCGACGCCTTCAAGGGCCGTGTGGTGCTCCTCAATCTCTGGGCGACGTGGTGCGTGCCGTGCCGGCAGGAAATGCCGGCTTTGGACCGGCTCGAAGCCAAGCTCGGCGGCAAGGATTTTCAGGTCGTCGCGGTCAATATCGACACGACGCGGCTCGAGCGGCCGAAGGCCTTCTTGAAGGAGGTGGGCGTGAAGGCACTGCCCTATTATTCCGACGCCAAGGCCGACGTGTTCTACCGGCTGAAACAGGCGGGCAAGGTGGTCGGCCTGCCGACGACGATCCTCATCGACCGCAACGGTTGCGAGATCGGCACGCTCGCCGGGCCGGCTTTGTGGGATTCGCCGGACGGCGTGGCGCTGATTGAGGCGGCGGTGAGGTCCTAGGCCGGCCGGCTGGCCACAAATGGCCACTCGGCACTGTCGCCGACCTGCCCGCGATGCCGCAAATAATGGTCCGCCAGCACGCAGGCGACCACCGCCTCCCCCACCGGCACGGCGCGGATACCGACGCAGGGGTCGTGGCGGCCTTTGGTGACGATGTCGGTCTCGCGGCCGTAGCGGTCGACGGTCAGCCGCGGCGTCAGGATCGACGACGTCGGCTTCACCGCAAAGCGGGCGACGATCGGCTGGCCGGTCGAAATGCCACCTAGAATCCCGCCGGCATGGTTCGAGAGGAACAGCGGTTTGCGGTCATTGCCGAGCCGCATCTCGTCGGCATTGACCTCGCCGGTGAGCTCGGCCGAGGCGAAGCCGTCGCCGATCTCGACGCCCTTGACCGCGTTGACGGACATTAGCGCGCCGGCGAGTTCCGCGTCTAGCTTGCCGTAGACCGGCGCGCCAAGGCCCGCTGGTACCCCCTCCGCCACCACCTCCACCACGGCCCCGACCGAGGAGCCCTGTTTGCGGATGCCGTCGAGATAATCCTCGAAAAACGCTGCTTTTTCGGCGTCGGGACAGAAGAACGGGTTGCGCCCGACCTCCTCCCAGTCCCAGCGTTCGCGGTCGATTCTGTGCGGCCCGATCTGCACCAGCGCGCCGCGGATCGTCACACCCGGCAGCACTTTCCGGGCGATCGCGCCCGCCGCCACGCGCATCGCGGTTTCGCGCGCCGAGGCGCGGCCGCCGCCGCGGTAATCGCGCAGACCGTATTTGACGTCGTAAGTGAAATCAGCGTGGCCCGGCCGATACTTATCCCTGATCTCGCCGTAGTCCTTCGACCTCTGGTCGGTGTTCTCGATGAGGAGCGCAATCGGCGTGCCGGTCGTGACCTGCCTGCCGGCCTTGTCGTCGGCGAATACGCCCGACAAAATGCGCACTTCGTCGGCCTCACGCCGTTGCGTGGTGAAGCGAGACTGTCCGGGCTTGCGCTTGTCGAGATAGGCCTGGATTTCCGCCGCCTCTAGGGGAATGCGCGGCGGACAGCCGTCGACCACACAGCCGATCGCCACCCCGTGGCTCTCACCGAAGGTCGTCACCCGAAAGAGATGGCCGAAGGTATTGTGGGACATGCGGTCCGCGCGTTTGTCGCGCCTTGTAGGTGCGCACTCCACGGCGGTCAAACATCGAGCCGGCACATAGGGTTAACGGCCGCCAGGTTGCCCGGCCCCGGCTGAGCCTTTACGAGTCTCAGTTCCGACACGAAAAGATTGGAAGCGAAGCGGCCGCGCTTCCGCGCGCGAATTCAAACGGAACTCCGTGCGTTCTCTGTATTATTTCCTGGCAATCGTCTTTGTCCTGGCGGGCTTGACGCCGGCTGCGGCAATCGAGTCGGTGCGGGTGCCGCTCGATGCATCCGCGATCGATCTCACGCAGGCGATCGTGACTTATTCCTCGCAAGGCGACCGCCTGCAGGTCTCGACCGCGCCGGGCGCCGATGGAATCGTGCGCCGCATCGAAGTGCGCGCATTGCAGCCCGGCACGCGACCGAGCTGGATCGTTTTCGCGCTGACGAACGATACGGAGGAGCAGATCGAGCGATTGATCGTGGTCCCGCATTTCCGTCTCGTCGGATCCGGCGTGATCTGGCCCGATCTCGGCGCGACACGATTGTCCGCGATTACCGCAAGCCAGGGATCTCCGCCCGAACGCGTCGACAGTCCAGACGCGGACGTCTTCCGCCTGATGCTCGATCCCGGAACCACGATCACGTATGTCGGCGAGCTTCGCACGCCAAACCTGCCGCAGATCGTGCTGTGGGAGCCCGATGCATACAAAGACAAGCTGACGAGTCTGACGCTTTACAAAGGCATCGTCATCGGCATTGCCGGCCTGCTGGCGCTGTTCCTCACAATCGTCTTCGTGATCAAGGGCGCGGTCATCTTTCCCGCGGCCGCCGCGCTTGCCTGGGCGGTACTTGCTTATGTCTGCATAGACTTCGGTTTCTGGAACAAGATTTTCGGTGTCGAAGGCCAGGCCGACCGTATCTGGCGCGCCAGCGCCGAGGCGGTGCTCGCCGCAACGTTGCTCGTCTTTCTTTTCGCCTACCTCAATCTTAGCCGCTGGCACGTGCGTGCCTCTCACATCGGCGCGGGCTGGCTCGCTTTTCTCGTCGCACTGGTCGGCCTCGCAATCTATGACCCGGCTGTCGCCGCCGGTGTCGCGCGCATTTCGCTCGCGACCATTGCCGGCGTCGGTTTCCTGCTCGTGCTTTACCTGACGACGCACGGCTACGACCGCGCGGTGATGCTGATCCCAACCTGGTTCCTGCTGGTCGCGTGGATCTGCGCGGCTGCTTTCACCGTGACCGGCACGCTCACGAACGATCTTGTCTCACCCGCTTTGATTGGCGGCCTCGTGCTGATCGTGATGCTGATCGGCTTCACCGTCATGCAGAACGCATTTGCGGGCGGTGGCCTCGCGCATGGCGCGATTTCCGACATGGAACGCAAGGCGCTGGCGCTCACCGGCGCAAATGATGTGATCTTCGACTGGGACGTTCCGGGAGATCGTATTTTTGTCAGCCCGGAAATCGAGGCGCAGCTTGGGTTGAAGCGCGGCGAACTCGAAGGACCGGCTTCGACATGGCTTGAGCTCATTCATCCCTTCGAGCGCGATTCGTATAGCGCGGCACTCGATGCCGTACTCGAGCAGCGCCGCGGCCGCATCAATCAGCAATTTCGTTTGCGTGGCGCAGATGGACATTACACCTGGTTCCGCATGCGCGCACGCCCCGTCGTCGGCCCAGATGGCGAGGTCATGCGTGTCGTCGGCACGCTCATCGACGTCACCGAGGAGCGCACCGCGCAGGAGCGGCTCCTGCACGATGCCGTGCACGACAATCTGACCGGGCTGCCCAATCGCGAGCTGCTTTTCGATCGCCTGGACGCCGCGCTGAAGCTCGCGTCCGTGGATCAGCGCATCCGGCCAACCGTCATTTCAGTCGACATAGACCGGTTCAAACGCATCAATGAATCGATCGGCCTGTCTGCGGGGGATTCGATTCTGCTCACCGTGGCGCGGCGCATCGTGCGCCTTCTGCAGCCGCAGGATACGTTGGGGCGTATCTCCGCCGACACGTTCGCGATCATTCTCGTTTCAGATTCGCAATCTGACTACGTCATCAAGCTCGCGGAAGCGTTGCGCCGCTCGCTGTCGACGCCGGTGACGTTCGGCGAGCGTGAGGTCGCCCTGTCCGCCTCGATCGGCATCGCTCTGTTCGATCCAAAGCTGCACGGCAAGCCCGAAGACCTTTTCAAAGATGCCGAGATTGCGATGCGCCAGTGCAAACGCGGTGGCGGCAATCGCATCGAGGTTTTCCGTCACACGATGCGTGCGCAGCGCTCCGACCGGCTGACGCTCGAAGCAGATTTGAAGCGCGCGCTTGGCCGCGGCGAGATCAAGACGTTCTTTCAGCCGATCGTGCGGCTGGAAGATCGCACCGTCGCGGGATTCGAGGCGCTTTTGCGCTGGGATCACCCGCGGCTCGGCCGTCTCGGCCCATCCGAATTCATCCCGATCGCCGAGGAGACCGGGCAGATCATCGAGCTCGGCGTGTTCGCGCTCGAGCGTACGGCGCGGGAGCTCGCCGCATGGCAGAAGGCGCTCGATGTGTCGCCGCCGATTTTCGCCAGCGTGAACGTGTCGTCACGCCAGTTACTGCGTCACGATCTCCTTCAGGACGTGCGCAACGTGTTGACGCGCTCGAACGTGCGCCGCGGCACGCTGAAACTTGAATTGACGGAAAGCCTGGTGATGGAAAATCCCGAATATGCGGCGCAGATGCTGGCGCGCATTCGCGATCTCGGCGCCGGTTTGTCGCTCGACGATTTCGGCACGGGTTATTCGTCCCTGTCGTACCTGCAGCGGTTTCCGTTCGATACGATCAAGATCGATCGCTCGTTCGTTCACTTGAACGGAAATGGCACGCGGCCGGTTTTATTACGCTCGATTGTTGCGCTCGCGCACGACCTCAATATGGAAGTCGTGGCCGAAGGCGCGGAGACGGAGTCGGACGCAATCGAGCTCTACCAGCTCGGCTGCGAATTCGCGCAAGGCTACGCGTTCGGTCATCCAATCAGCGCCGCAGAAACCCGCAAGTTGGTAGGCGCCGCGATGGACGCGGCGGCGTAATTTTCAGCGCGTTTTGTTCAGCGGCGCCGACAAGGCCGCGGCGACCACCAGCGCGGCGGCCGCGGCAAGCGACGGCGCAAGATAGCTGCCCGTGCTCTCCCGCAAGAGGCCTGCAAGCGACGGACCGACGATCTGGCCGAGGCCGAAACCCGCCGTCAATAAAGCAAGCACGCGCACCGGATCGGATGACGCCATGCGCCGCGCGCCGGCAAGGCCGAGCGAGGTGATGGCCATGAACGTGCCGCCGAGCAGGATCGCCGCAAGTATCACCGCCGGAACGTTCGTTGCGACGACACTCGCCGCGACACCGATCGCTTCAGTGGCGCAGGCGACCGCATAAGCAGCAAAAAGTCCGATTCGGTTGGCAAGAAGTGTCCACGCCCATACCGAGGGGATTCCGGCGAGACCGACAATTGTCCAGATCACCGGCTCGAGCGGCCTTAAGCTCACGCTTTCGCGCACGATCACGACGATGAACGTCGCTGTGATCACGTAACCGAAGCCGAAAAGCGTGTAGCTCACGAGAAGCGCGGTGAACCCGCGCGGCCATTGCAGTCTGTCTGCGCTTCCAGGCGTGCGCGGGCGGTGGACATCGGGAATATGGGGCAAAGCAAACAATGCCAGCGCAGTCGCAATGCCTGTCGCGAGCCATTGGATGCGCCAGTTGAAGCCGGCGGCGCCGAGTCCGGAGACGAGAATGGCGGAAAGCGCCATTCCCACGCCAACACCGCCGAATAACAGCGAAATGTAGCGCTCGGCGCGCATCTCGGCGAGACGCACGAAAACAATGGGCGTCGTGTAAACGAGCACCAGAGCGCTGGCGAGGCCGCCGAGGAAGCGCAGGACGGCAAAGAGCGCGATCGAAGAGACCGCCGCCATCGCTCCTGTCGTGACCGCACTCAGGACAAGCCCGAACCCGATCACTCGCCGCGGCGCAGCCGGCGGTGGCATCGCGGTCGTGACAAGCGCGCCGGCGAGATAGCCGAGATAATTTGCCGAGGCGATCCAGCCGGCAATCGCCGGCGTGAGATGCAGCGCCTCCTGCATATGCGGCAGGAGCGGCGTGTAGACGAAGCGGCCGATCCCCATGGCCGCGGCCATCAGCGCGCCGCCGGCGGCTGCGACGACGTAAGGGGCCGCACTGACGCCGCTCTGGCGCGTGCTCATGGCTGCACGGATGCGACAAACGGCAACATGAGATCGAGCGTCTCGCGCGGGCGCTCCTGCTGCACCCAATGACCGGCGCCTTCGACGAGATGCGCGCCCTGCATCTTCGTGCAGGCGCTGCGTTGCATGCGCTCGAAGCTGCCGGGCACCTGATAGAGGCCCCAATCGCTTTTGCCGGCGATGAAGAGCGACGGTACGTCGATCGTGCGGCCCGCGAAGAGATCGAGCTCGGCGTTGATGCTGCCGGGCAGATTGCAGCGGTACCATTGCAATCCACCCTGGAAGCCGGTGCGGCCGAATTCGCCGGCATAGACGGCGAGCTCATCTTCGCTCAGCCATGTGCAGGCATCGATCGCCGCTTGCGACGGCATATGCGGCGCGACGGTCTCCGCCATCCCCTCATTGGCGTTCATGATGTAGTACGTCGGCAGCCTGGCGAGTTCATCCGCCGACCACGCTTGCAGCGGATACGGTTTTGTTGTCGCGCCAGTCGGCGCTCTTGTAGTGATAATATGCGCGCAGGAAGGCGTGAATGCCTTGCGGGCAGTCGCGCATATTCGCGTCCGCGTCACGCGTCGAATAATACCATTGATAGTGCTTGCGCGACGGATCGAGCTTTCCCAGCGCCTCATTGATGTCCGGCACCGGAACAGACCGCCGCTGCGGCGGCCCTGGGAAGGGTGCGCTCATCAACACAACACGGCGAAATACATCGGGCCGAATGAGCGCGCAATACGCAGCAACCGGCGAACCAAAATCATGTCCCACCACGGCGCGCGCCTCGCGATAGCCGAGCCCGGAGACAAGCGCGAGCACGTCGCGCACAAGATTGATCATCCGGAACGAGCGGAGATCGCCATCGTAAGATCCGTCCCACCCGGTCGTGCGTCCATATCCGCGCTGGTCGGGCGCAACCACGTGAAACCCCGCTTGCGCCAGCGGCGCGACCACCTTGCGCCAGGAAAAGGCGAGTTCAGGAAATCCATGCAGCAGCAGCACGAGCGGCCGCTCGCCTTCGAAGCCGGCCTCCAGGATATGCATTATGAGTCCGTTGACATCCGGCACATGGCGGGAGCGGACCCCTCTGGGCAGCGGCAATGGCGAGAGATTCGAAGCTTCCGCCATCTGGCCCACACTCACCCATGGACTTTCTTCTGTGCATTGTAATGCGCGTAAATCTCGGCGCCATTCATGTGCGCGACGTCAGCGTGCGCATTGATGTGCTCATAGACCTGCTCGAGATAGGCGATGCGATGCGGCTGGCCGGAAATGTAGGGGTGAATCGCGATCGCCATGATACGCGGGCGCTCGGCACCTTCCTTGTACAACCGATCGAAATAATCGACGCAGCTTTGACGCCAATAGGCGGCCTCATGATGTTTCACGATCATCATCGGGATGTCGTTGAGCTCGACCGAATACGGCAGCGTGACCAGCGGACCTGAGGCGGTACGGATCACCGTCGGCTCGTCGTCGTAGACCCAATCGCCGATATATTTGATGCCGGCTTCGGCAAGCAGTTCCGGCGTCTCCAGCGTCTCGGTCAGGCCGGGCCCGAGCCAGCCGATCGGCCGCGTGCCGGTGAATCGCTCGAGCGTGTCGAGCGATTTTAAGATCATGCCGCGCTGATCCTCGACCTTGTGGATCGGCATCTGCTCGTAGGAATGACCCATGAACTCCCAGCCGTCGTCGAGCGCCTGTCGCGCGACTCGCTCGTAGTCGACGCAGACGCGCGCATTGACCGATAGCGTCGGGCGAATACTTAAAGCGCGAAGCAGCTCGAAGAAGCGCCACACGCCGACACGCATTCCGTATTCGTGCCACGACCAGTTCGGCACGTCAGGCAAAAGCGGCTGGCCCATCGGAGCAGGCAGGACCTGCCGCGCCATCGGCCGCGAAATGTCCCAGACTTCGAGATTGACGATGGTCCAGACGACGACGCGGGGATTGCCGGGATAGTTCAGTCGCGGGCGGTCGACGATTGCCGAATAGTCGCAGCGCTCACGCGGCAGCATGGGATTAGCCATGCTGACCGGCCCCAAGGAGTTTTCCAAGCCCGACGCGCGTCTTCATGACGCGCATCTGAAATGGAAACCGCGCTTACTGCAAGTCGGAACCGATCAAATTGCCCTGCGTGCTTGCATCCTTGATGCGCACGCGGACCAGCTGATCGCCGTCGTACCAAAGATCCCGCTCGAAATCTTTGCCGGCACTCAGTTTGTAGTGCTGCGCCTGCTGCGGCGCTCCGTGCACGGGGACTTGTTCCGGACCAAGCTCCTTTACGCTGGCGCTCATCACGCGGCCGGTGTCAGGATGGATCAGCGATTTGGCTTTCACGAACTTTGTCGACCAGAATGTTGCCGGAACCGCGCCCGCTGGCGCGCTCGATGTCTTGCCGTCGGCGACGATGCTCAGACCCTTCGGCGAAGACGTGATGGAAACATCGTGCGGCGTGCCGTTGTCATCCGTCTGGGATTTGAACGACACCAGCTGCTCGCCCTTCCAGGTCTCGGTGACGTCCTGTTTGAAGCGATAAAGCACGATGATGACCTTCACCTCGATGTCGGTCTTGCTCGTCACCGTCGTGGTGTCGCCGCTACGGTCGATGTCGACGATGGTGCGCCCGATCGGCGAGCCATCGCGCGTCACGGCGTACACGAGTTGCGGCCCGGCTTCCGTCTTTGCGGCAGGCTTTGGCGGAGCGGCTTCCACGCCGGCGGTGCCGGCGGCGAGCGCGATGATCGTTAACGCGGTAAGACGCTTCATCCAAAACTCCTGTCCGATCTTTTCGCGCGGCTCGGCCGCAACGAAATCATGGATCATGCAAGCAAAAAGTCGAATGCGGGATGAGCAAAAGTTTGGCGCGATTGGGATCGCGCCACGAAGGCGGCATGTCATTCAGCCGCACGCGCGAGAGGCGCGCGGACAAGCTTATGCTTAATTCAGGCGATCATGCTTTTTGCAGCTTCCGCCTGACGGCCAAGCGTCTCCAGCACTTTGGCAACGATCGCTTTCGTGTCGAGCCCGGCGCGGGCATACATGCGATCGGGCTTGTCATGGTCGAGGAACACGTCGGGGAGAACCATGCAACGCAGCCGCGGCGCGCGATGGCCGTCGAGCAGCCCGTCGTCCGATAAGGCGTGGAAGACCTGCGCACCGAAGCCGCCGATCGAGCCTTCTTCGACCGTGATCAGCACTTCGTGGTTGGTGGCAAGACGGCGGATGAGATCGCGATCGACCGGCTTGGCAAAGCGTGCATCCGCCACCGTCGTCGAAATACCGCGCGTGGCAAGGTCTTCCGCCGCCTTCTGCGCCTCAGCGAGGCGCGTTCCCAGCGTGAGCAGCGCAACGGTTGTGCCTTCGCGAACGATGCGGCCGCGGCCAATCTCGAGCGGGATGCCGCGCTCCGGCATCTCGATGCCGACGCCCTCGCCGCGCGGATAACGCAACGCGCTCGGGCCTTCGTTATAGGCCGCCTGCGTCGCGACCATATGCACGAGATCCGCTTCGTCCGCGGCGGCCATGATCACGAATTCGGGCAGACAGCCGAGATAGGCTAGATCGAACGAGCCGGCATGCGTCGCGCCGTCGGCCCCGACGAGACCGGCCCGATCCATCGCAAAGCGCACCGGCAGCTTCTGGATCGCGATGTCGTGCACGACCTGGTCGTAAGCGCGCTGCAGGAAGGTCGAGTAGATCGCAACGAACGGCTTGTATCCCTCGGTCGCGAGTCCGCCGGCAAACGTCACCGCATGCTGCTCGGCAATGCCGACATCGAAGGTACGATCCGGGAATGCCTTGCCAAAGATATCGATGCCGGTGCCCGACGGCATGGCGGCGGTGATGCCGATGATCTTGTCGTCGCGTTCGGCTTCCTTGACCAGGCTCTCGCCGAACACTTTCTGATAGGACGGCGCGTTGGCTTTCGGCTTCGCCTGCGCACCGGTCACCACGTCGAAGGTGACGACGCCATGATATTTATCAGCGGAAGCCTCCGCCGGCGCGTAACCCTTGCCTTTCTGCGTCACGACGTGGACGAGCACCGGCCCGTGCTGCAAGTCGCGCACGTTTTTAAGTACCGGCAGAAGGTGATCGAGATTGTGCCCGTCGATCGGGCCCACATAATAGAAGCCGAGCTCTTCGAAGAGCGTGCCGGAACTGTTTCCCGTCACGAAAGCACGGCCATACTCTTCGGCTTTCTTCGCCTTCTCGTAGATCGCCTTCGGCAGGTGTTTCGCCGCGAGCTGTTTCGCCGTCTCGCGAATATTCGCGTAAGGCCCCGACGCAAGCCGCGCGAGATAGGCTGACATCGCCCCAACGGGAGGCGCGATCGACATGTCGTTATCGTTGAGGATGACGATGAGCCGCGACTTCAGCGAGCCGGCATTGTTCATCGCTTCGTAGGCCATGCCGGCGGACATGGCGCCGTCGCCGATCACGGCGATGACGTTGTTGTTGTCACGCGAGAGGTCGCGGGCGACCGCCATTCCAACTGCAGCCGAGATCGAGGTGGAGGAGTGGGCGGCCCCGAACGGGTCGTACTCGCTCTCCGAGCGTTTGGTGAAGCCGGAGAGGCCCCCGCCCATCCGCAGCGTGCGGATGCGATCGCGCCGCCCGGTCAGGATTTTGTGTGGGTAGGCCTGATGACCGACGTCCCAGATGATCCGGTCATGTGGCGTATCGAAAAGGTAGTGCAGCGCGACGGTCAACTCGACCACGCCAAGCCCCGCTCCGAGATGGCCGCCGGTCACCGACACCGCGTCGATCATCTCGCTGCGCAGCTCGTCGGCGACCTGCCGGAGGTCCGATATCTGCAGGGTGCGCAGGTCGGCCGGCACATTGATACGATCGAGAAGGGGAGTTTCGGGTCTATTGCTCACGTTCTGATCCCATTCGGCGTCCCTGATCGGCGCCTTTCTATATTAACCGGACATTACCGGGCCGGCTCCGATCGGCCAAGCGCCGGCCAGCCCATTGTGCCCAAATGGTTTCCCGGCGTTGCCGCCGGGCCTCAGCCATCGCGATCAGGCGGTCTCCTGACCGGCCTTGACGCGGGGCGGCCCCATCAAGGCCGGCTGGAACAGTACCGCCGCCGCCAATGTGCAAACGAGCGAGAGGGCAAGCAGTTTGCCCATGCTCGACGTTCCGGGGTGGCTCGACAGCCAGAGACTGCCGAAGGCGGTCGCCGTCGACAGCGCACTGAAGAACACCGCCCGCGTGAGACTTGACTGCAGCAGCTCCGTCACGCCCGCCCGCCAAGCCATGACGAAGTAAATTTTGAAGGCGACGCCCAGCCCCAACAGCAGCGGCAGCGCGATGATGTTGGCGAAATTCAGCTTTAGGCCAATCAGCACGCAGATTTCAAGCGTGACCAGAGCGGCGAGCAGCAGGGGCACGAGCGTCAGAAGCACGTCGGATATTCGCCGCAGTACAATGAACAGCAGGATCGCGATCGAGCCGAACGCCAGAGCTCCGGCAATCGCAAAGGCCTGCACTACCGTCTTCCCTGATTCGACGATCGCCACCGGCGTGCCCACGGCCTCGTCCGAGACCGAGTAGACCGCGTCGGTAAAGCGCTGCAGCGTCGCGTTGTCGTTGGCGTCGCCCTTCGGCGAAACCTGGAGCCGGGCTTTGCCGTTGGCAGCCACCCATTCGCGCTTGAGGTCGGCAGGTAGCGTCTGGACGCTCACGGGCTCCGGCTGCAAGGAATCGCGCAGAAGGGCCAGGGTCGTCTTCAGCGGCGGCAGCAGGGCGGTCCGAACGGTCTCGCGTACCGCGTCTGGGGCATCGGCCAGCCGGTGCAGGAGCGAGACGAAGCGTTTGGCCTGGTCCCCGACCTTGCCGGTCGCCCGGGCAGACGTCGTCTGCAGCTTATCGGCCATGGCGTTGAGGGCGAGCCGGTCTTCGGCGTCACTCGGCGGCGGCTTCGTGCCCGGCGGCGAAATCGCCGGCAGGATCTGGGCCGCCGCGCCTTTGACCATCGCGATCTTCTGCTCCTGATCCTCCGGCACGAAAGTCGCGAGATCGACGACCTGCCGCACTTCCGGCAGGCCCGAGAGGCGCTGCGCAAGCGGGCCAACCGCGTCGAGAGAGGGCGCAAGGACGTCGATCGTGTTCGGCGTATTGTCGGGATCGTTCATCAGGTCGAGAAGGGTCGAGACCGACTCGACCTTGTTGCTGCGCAGGTTGAGCGGATTGAAGTCGAAGGTGAGATTCCGGAGAAGCGGGGTCGCGAGGAGGACGATAGCGAGCGTGCCGAACACGATCGGGATGCGATGACGCGCGATGAACCGATCGGCCGGCGCCAGGAATTTGTAGCCGACCTGCTCCGTCTCCGGCCCAGGGCGGGTCAGCATCAAAATTGCCGGCAGGACGGTGATGCTTGCCACGAAGGCGATGATCATGCCGACGCCGGCAATCAGCCCGAGTTCCGAGACGCCGCGATAGACGGTCGGCACAAAGGCGAGGAAGCCGCAGGCCGTCGCCGTCGCGGCAAGGGCGAGCGGGCGGCCCGCCCGTTCGGCAGCGGTATTGAGCGAACGCAGCAGATCGTTGTCGGCGTGCCGCTCGGCCCGATAACGGACGCTGAACTGAATGCCGAAATCGGCGCCGATGCCGATGAAGAGCACGGCGAAAGCGATCGAGATCAAATTAAGGGCGCCGACCATCGCGAGCCCGGCAGCGGCCGTCACAATCAGTCCGACGGCGACGCTCGCGTAGACGGCAAACACGATCTTGGGCGACTTCAGCGCCATGAAGAGGAGGAACAGAACGACGACGACCGTGCCGAGATTGTTCAGCCAGGCGTGTTCCTGCACCGTGGCGAATTCCTCGTCCGAGAGCGCCACGTCGCCGGTCAGGCGGACGCGCACGCCCTTGTCCGGCGTCAGGCCGAGATCAGCCACGGAGGCGCGGATGACACTTGTCGCCGCCAGGCCCGGCTGCAGGGAAGAAAAGTCGAGCTTCGGCTTCACCTCGATGAAGCGGCGGAGGTCCCTCGATGTCGGCTCCTCTCCGGTCATCATCTTGCGCCAGGAGAAGAACGGTTTCTTGCCGTTCAGCGCATCCTCGAAGACATCGCCGAGGGAATCGAACGAGCCGGAGAAGTCCTGGTATTTCGCCTGGCGCGTTTGAACCGCCGTCGAAACCATGCCGAAGGAGTCCATCAGACCCCGCAGCGACGGATCCGCGGCAAGCGGCGCGAGCAGCGCCTGGCCGCGGCCGGCCTGCTCCAGGGTCGACTGGATCTTTTCCGGCGGCCGGAACAACAGCCCGTCGCGGCGGAAGAATTCGTCGCCGTCCGGACGGCGGACGAACTCGAACTGGTCGGGGCGTGCTTTCAGGCGCTCGGCAAGGCCGGCGGCGGCTTCCTCGCCAAGTTCCGGTGTCCGCGCGTCGATGACGACGATGATCTGGTCCTGGCGCTGCGGGAATGCCTTGTCGAAGGCAAGCTGCTTCTGGCGCCACGGCAGGTTCGGCGAGATCAGCTGATTGATGTCGGTATTGATGGCAAAGTGACGCGCGGCGAATACGCCGCATCCGAGCGACACCAGAACGGAGAGGATGACGACAAGCCGGGCCCGACGACAACAGAAATCGACGACGACGACAATCGCCCGGGTCAGGGCACCGCTCGGCCTGAAGCTCGCGTAATCCTTCTTGGCCGTTGCCTCTTGAACACTGTCTTGCACCGGCGTCACCACTCCGTCTTGGGGCTCTCCCATTTGGCGCGGTCGTGCCGAAACATTGCGATGAGCCAAGCGGGGCCTCTTCCTTCGATTGTCATGGGCGGATTTGGCTGCTCTGAGCGCCCGGCCGCCTAGAAAGGCGGTGGCGCGAGAGCAAGGGGATATCTCATCTTGTATAGGGCGCGAGCAGGCAAAGGTCACTTGCGCTGGTCACTTGCGGTCACCAATGGGACGAAAATCTGGCAGAGGCCTCGTGGGATTGCGGCAACAGCTTAACCTCAAGTGAGTGCTGGGGCCGCCGCGAGGTGGACCGACTGAAATCGATGGGTTAGAGGGTAGGATAGGGCTCGGCGTCTCGGGCGAGGGGAAATTCCGTTCCTGAAGAGATCGCGCCTGCGGCAATTTTGCCGGAGGTGGGCTCTCACCTTGCTCAAAGAGAAGTCCGATACATAAAGAGGCGCCGCGCGGCGGGTTAGCTCAAGGTCGTTAATGACCCCCGGAAGCGGAGAAGAACAAGGAGCTGTAGTTTGGGTATTCCTTTACGCCAGAGCTTATCGATCGGCGCCTATGTGGTGCGCCAGCATCTGTCTGGGCGCAAACGCTATCCGCTTGTGCTCATGCTCGAGCCGCTGTTTCGCTGCAACCTCGCCTGTGCCGGCTGCGGCAAGATCGATTACCCCGATAAGATTCTGAATCAGCGGCTCTCCGTCGATGACGCGCTCGGCGCGATCGACGAATGCGGTGCGCCCGTCGTTGTGATCGCCGGCGGGGAACCGCTACTGCATCGCGAACTGCCGGAAATCGTGCGCGGCGCCATCGCCCGCAAGAAATACGTGACGGTGTGCACGAACGCGCTCTTGCTCGAAAAGAAGATCGATCTCTACGAGCCGAACCCCTATTTTAACTGGTCGATCCATCTCGACGGCGACGAGGAGATGCACGATCGCTCGGTCTGCCAGAAAGGCGTTTATGATCGCGCCGTCCGCGCCATCGAGCTTTCGAAGCAGAAGGGCTTCCGCACCAACATCAACTGCACGCTTTTCGACGGCGCAGAAGCGGACAAGGTCGCCGACTTCTTCGATAAGATGAGGGACATGGGCGTCGAAGGCATCACCGTGTCGCCCGGCTATGCCTACGAGCGTGCACCCGATCAGCAGCACTTCCTCAACCGCTCGCGCACGAAGCAGCTCTTCCGCGAAATTTTCAAACGCGGCAACAAGGGCAAGGCGTGGCCCTTCTACCAGTCCTCGCTGTTTCTCGATTTCCTCGCCGGCAACCAGAATTATCAATGCACGCCGTGGGGCAATCCGACGCGCAACGTCTTCGGCTGGCAGCGTCCCTGCTATCTCCTAGGCGAGGGCTACGTTTCGACTTTCAAGGAGCTGATGGAAGAGACGGAGTGGGAGCGCTACGGCACCGGCAATTACGAGAAGTGCGCCGACTGCATGGTGCATTGCGGGTTCGAAGCCACAGCCGTTACCGACGCGATCAAGAATCCGCTGAAACTGGCGTGGACCACGCTACGCGGCGTCAAAACCGACGGCCCGATGGCACCGGAAATCCCTCTGCACAATGCGCGCCCGGCGGAATATGTCTTCTCGAGCCACGTCGAGAAAAAGCTTGCGGAGATCGTCGAATCGGAGCAGCCGCGGCGCCAGCTTTCGGCGGCTGAGTAAAACGGCGGCCTCATCTGAGGAGCCGCAAAGCGGCGTCTCGCAGGATGGGCAAGTAAACGAGCTTTTGCCGTCCGCGAGCCGCGCGGGCGAAGCGCGCGCTCCTCAGGACAATTCCTACACCCCGAACTCGACCCGGCGCGTGTTGCCGCTTTTCAAATTGCGGTAACGCGCCATCGCCCAGAGCGGAAAGAATTTCGAATAGCCGTGGTAGCATAGATAAAATACGCGCGGGAAACCAGTCGCCGTGAACCGGGGCTCGTTCCAAAAACCGTCCTGTCCCTGCGTCGCGATGAGATAATTTATCCCGCGCTCGACTGCGGGATGATCGCACTCGCCCGCGGCCATCAGGCCGAGAATGGCCCAGGCAGTTTGCGACGCCGTGCTCGGTGCAGGTTCATAGCCGACATAATCGAGCTTGTAGCTCTCGCCATCTTCCCCCCAGCCGCCATCGGTGTTTTGAATCTTAAGAAGCCACGCGACGGCGCGACGGATTTCCCAAGATTGCGGATGAATGCCGGCCGCGTTCAGCGCGCAAAGCACCGACCACGTGCCATAGATATAATTCATGCCCCAGCGGCCGAACCAGCTGCCATCGTGCCTTTGCGTCTCGCGCAGATATGCGACGCCGCGATGCACGGCAGGCGAATCCGCTGCGCCGAGTTGCGCCAGCATCGAGACACAGCGCGCGCTGACATCTTCCGTCGGCGGATCGAGCAGTGCACCGTGATCGGCGAAGGGGATGTTGTTTAAATAGTAGTATTCGTTGTCGACATCGAAGGCGCCCCAGCCGCCATTCCTGCTCTGCATGCCTTCGATCCATTCGCGCGCGCGCGCGATGGAGGCGCCGTATTGCGCGCCGCCGGCCGGCGTTTGGCCGCGCGTCAGGCGATCCATCGCCATGACCACGACGGCCGTATCGTCAACGTCGGGATAGTATGCGTTGTCGTACTGGAACGCCCATCCGCCAGGTCGAAGATTCGGGCGCTGCGCGGCCCAATCACCGCGGACATCGAGGATTTGCTTCGGCTTCAGCCAGTCGCAACAGCGTGACGCGCGGCGCTCCGCTTCCTCGCCGCCAAGTTCGAGGAGCGCATTTGCCGCAAGACCGCTGTCCCAGATTGGCGAGAAGCAGGGTTGGCAATAGGCTTCGTCGTCCTTGATGACGAGGAGCTTGTCTAAAGCTGCCCGGGCGTCGGCGCGATTTGGGTTGCTTGGCGGATAGCCGAGCGCGTCGTACATCAGAACGACATTGAGCATGGGCGGGAAGATTGCGCCGAGCCCGTCCTCGCCATTCAGCCGCTCGTTGCAGAACGCGACAGCCCTGTCGACAGCCGCTCTCCGCATCCGCTTCGGGAAATACGGTTGCGCAACGCGCAGAACAGAATCCAGTGCGGCAAAGACTGTTTTCCACGGCTCTTTGGCATGCTCGCCTGAGGGCCACCGGCGCACCTTCTCCGGCGGCACGACAAACAACTCGGGAACACCGACGCCTCGGGGATTAACGGGCTTCGGCCGCAGCGCCATGAGTGCCATCAGCGGAACGAGCGTGGTGCGCGCCCAGTACGAAATCTTGTCGAGGTGAAAGGGAAACCAGCGCGGCAGGAGCATGATCTCGACCGGCATCACCGGAACGCTGCGCCACGGCGCCTGCCTGTAAAGCGCAAGCAGGGAGCGGGTGAAGACATTGCTTTCTGCCGCCCCGCCACGCGCGAGGATTGCCTCGCGTGCGCGCACCATATGCGGCGCGTTGATATCATCTTCCGCCATCTTCAGCGCGAAATAGGCTTTGACGCTGGCGCTCATGTTGAACGCGCCGTCGTGGAAGAGCGGCCAGCCGCCATGCTCTCCCTGAATCCGGCGCAAATATCTGCAGAGTTTCGCCTCAAGCTCCAGATTTGGCGTCTCCCCGAGGAAATGGACGAACAGGATATATTCGGCCGGAATCGTACAATCGGCCTCAAGCTCAAAGACGAAATGCCCATCGGTCCGCTGGGTCGCGAAGAGCGCCTCTGCAGCGCGCGAGAGGCCGCGATCGAGTGCGCCCGTACTCACCTGGCCTGGAATGTCGTCAGCCTCCTTGGGCTGTAGCGTAGCAACATCCATCATTTCGTTCCTGGCGCCCGGGGCGCGCTGTTTCTTGCGATCACGAGATCGGCCGCGGCGTTGCCTGAACGCACCGCGCCTTCAAGCGTGGCCGGGAGCCCGGTTTGCGTCCAATCGCCGGCCAGCACGAGATTTTGCCAGTCCGTTGCGGCGGGAGGGCGCTTACTATCCTGCCCGGGCGTCGCTGAGAAGGTCGCGCGGCGCTCCTTGACAATTTGCCACGGCGGCATCTCCGAGCCGAGTCCGGTGATCTCTGCAACCTCCTTCCAGATGTCAGCAGCCAGCGCCTCGCGCGGCGCATCGATCAGCCGATCGGCGCCGCTGATCGTGACCGACAGGCGATCGGGAAAGGCGAAGAGCCATTCGACTAGGCCGTTGACGACACCTTGCATGAGTGGCGTGCCAGCCAGCGGCGTGACCCTGAAATGGGCGTTGACTATGGCGTTGAATTCCGCCGGCGCACTGATCTCCGGAAGCATCATCTCGGCAACACGCGCGGGAACCGCGAGGATGATCGCATCATCGGGTGCCAGCGTGATCTTCTCTTCACCGAAATCGAGCGATGCGACGCGATCCTCTTCTCGGTCGATTGCGCGCAGCCGCCGATCGAGAAGAACGCTGCCGCCATGCTCCTCGATGTACCGGCGTGCCGGCTCCACGAAGGCGCTCGACAAACCTTCGGTCGCGATCAGCGGCCGGCAGGCTTCGCCGCCTTTGGCCAAAGTCTCGCGCACGACTGCGCCCGCGAGCTGCGCCGAACCCTCTGCCGGCTCGATGTTGAGCGCCGCCAATAAAAACGGCCGCCACAGGCGCTCGTAAAGCACACCGCGGCACGCGATCGTCTCTCCGACCCGGGCGTTCGGACCGGCCCAGAGCAGCGGCAGAAGACGCAGATAATCGCGGGCTTTCGATCCGGGCACGCGGTGCGCGCGGGAGAGAATCCACCAGGGGAAGGCGCCCTCATTCGGGCGCAGCATCCAGCGCTCGCCGGATTTGAGATCGATAAAGGGAAATTCCGCCCGCACCGGGCCTTCCAGCGCTCGCTCCGAGCCGATCGTCTGGAGAAAAGCGCGGACGGAATGATTGCCGGAAAGCACAAGATGATTGCCGTTGTCGATCATGAGCCCGACGGCGGCATCGAAGTAGGAGCGACAGCGCCCGCCGGCTTGCCGCGCCTGCTCGTGGACGATGACGTGATGTCCGCGCTCGGCGAGGCGCGCCGCAGCCGATAGGCCGGCGATGCCGGCGCCGATAACGTGAACCGTGCCTGATTGCATTAGAAGAAGCGCGCCCTGATCAGAGCGAGGATCACCCGGCCTTTGGGCGTACGCACGCTTGGGCGCGGCGCACTCCAGCCGCGCGCCTTAAGCTTTCGCAAAATGAGATGATACACGTCGCGCATGAGCCGTGGCGCAATTGTCGCTGCGCGCGGTGCTTTGGCGATGATCGCATTGGCCGCAGCAAAGTGGCGCTCGGCTTCGCCCGCGACGAAATCGCAGACGTCGGCGAGACCCGGCGAGGCGAGAACCGCGTGCGGGTCGGTTGTGTTGATCCCGGCGGCGATCAGCCTTTCGCGCGGCAGATAGAGCCGACCGATATCAGCATCCTCGTCAAGGTCGCGCAGAATGTTGGTCAATTGCAACGCGCGGCCGAGATGGTGCGCGAGCTTTGGCCCAAGCTCTCGCGGAACGCCGAAAATCCGCACCGACAGCCGACCGACGGCGCTCGCGACGCGATCGCAATAGAGATCGAGCTTTGCGAGGTCCGGCCCACGGATGTCCTCGTCGACATCCATCTGCATACCATCGATGACCGCAAGAAAATCCGCCTCAACGAGGCCAAAGCGGTGCACCGGCCCCGCGAGATCAGCAACGCGCGGAGGTGCACGCCCGGCATAGAGCGCCGCGATGTCGGCACGCCAGCGATTGAGTTCCGTACGGCGCTCTTCGTGGCCACCCACGCGATCGTCGGCGACATCATCGACCGCGCGGCAGAAGGCGTAGACCGCGTACATCGCGTCGCGCTGCTCCTGCGGCAGGATGCGCATTGCGAGATAGAAGTTGCTTTTCGTGGCCGGCAAGTCTGCCACGCCCGCGCTCGCAGGTTCAGGACCGGCACCGTGCTCAGCCACATGTGCGCGCGCGCGACTCACTTCGGCCGAGCCTCTGCGCCGCGCCGCCTGCTACCTGCAAAACGCGCCATGACGCCGCTTGCGAACGCTGCAACCGTAATGCCGAACATCTGTGATTTGCGCAGGTGCACGGGCTCGCTCAGCGGATCGCGCGCGAGCAAAAAGTCATTGATCGCATAGGCAAGGTCGATCGTGGCGCGAATTTCAACGGACAGCCGCGCATTGGAAATCTGCGCCGGCAGGTCTCTGCCACGATCAAGCAAGTCTCGTGTGCGTCTTGCAAGCGCGGTCGTACAGGCGCGCAGCGCCGGCGGCGCTTTCGCTTCGCCAAGCGCCTCGACGCTCGTACCTGCTGTGGCCACCGCATCGAGCGGCAGGTAGACACGATCGAGATCGCGATAATCCTTCCCGCAATCCTGCAGATGATTATTGATCTGAAGCGCCGCACAAACGGCATCCGATGCCGGCCATGTCACCTGGCTTTCGCCATGGACATCAAGCACGAAGCGGCCGACGGGCATCGCCGAATATCTGCAATATTCGACCAATTCGTCCCAGTTCTCATAGCGCGACTTGGTCACGTCGAGACGAAACGCTTTGAGAAGATCGAGCGCATGCTGTGGAGTGAGCTTGCGTTCGGCGAGTGCGCCCCGCAAAGCAACGCCCTCCGGCTCCGAGCGGCTCGCGCCGACGAGACTGGCTTCGAGCGAATCGAGCAATGCGAGCTTCTGCGGCGGCGGCAGATCGGGATGGTCGGCGACGTCATCGGCCACGCGGGCGAAGCGGTAGAAGGCGAGGACCGGCGCGCGATACTTCGCCGCAACGAGCAGCGAGGCGACGGGGAAATTCTCATCCCCGTGTCCCTTGCCCGAGCGCACCTCGCCCGCGCTCACCCTTTCCGCCTCTGCTTTCATTGCTCCCGATCCGCTGCGGCGGGCGTACTGATAGGCAAAAACCCGCGCGAATGCCAGACAGCGGAACTGTAGCGCGCGCCCGATGCGGACACGCGCTTGGCCTGCGCACGAAAACGCTTATTCTGAGCTGGGGAGAGAGAGCAGATGATGAGAGCTGTATTTTTGCTGGGTGTCGGACTCGCGATGGCAGTGCCCTTGAAGGCGCACGCAGCCGTGACCAAGGCGATTCTGCTCGCCTGCAGGGAGGAAGCCGACCTTCGCATGGCCGCGAAGCTGCGCACCGGCGGTGATCCCAAGGCAGCCGCCGAATTCGAAGCGGGCAAAAAGGCAAACGGCAGCTGCATCGAGGTGCAGCGCAACGCCGTGGTCGGAATCGATGAACGTAAGCCCCCGCTGGTTTGCATACGCCAATCCGGCGGGTTGGATTGCTATTGGACGGTCATGTCTGCGATCGATGAGTTTTTGACGAAGCCGGTCGCACCGAGGGAGCCGCTTCCGCCCAAGAAAAACCAGTAGCTGCAACTGAGATGACGCTCGACGGCGACAAGATCGTCGCGATCATCTCACTTTTAGCGGTGCTGTTCCTCGCGGTGCGGCGGCTTTGGTTCATGCGCCGCGACAGAGACGGTCCGTGACGGGCAGCATTCGGGAACGGGGAACGCTCGCCATGAGTTTCGTCAGCACCGGACGGGAACTCGGGAATGGACGGCCGCTTCTCCGATAATTGCAACAACGATCGCTTCGAGCTGGATATCGCGGGGCAGATTGCTTTCGCGAATTACCGCCGCACCGACGATGGTCTGCTCGTCTTCCATGTCGAGACGCCGCGCGCGCTGAGAGGACAAGGAGTCGCCGCGCGCCTGATGGAACTCGTTCTCGAGGCGGCGCAAGCGGAAGGCCGCAAGCTGATTCCCTTCTGCAGCTACGCATCTTCATGGATGCGCCGCCAGCGGCAGGGTCAGAGTGCAAGGGCGGTTTGAGCCGGCGCTTCGCTCCACCACATCCTCTCTGATACGGTTACGTCGGGCTAAGTCGCGGCGGTGGGCGCGTCGGGAGGAGCAGATGAACAGACCGGACGTGCGGGTGTCGACCTTTGCCGGCCCGGGTGCGCAACCCGTCATCCATAAGGTGCCCTGGCCTGCCATTCCCGAACGCGCGGCACTGCTTCAGGTCGGCGCCTGCGGCGTGTGCGGCACGGATCAGCATATTCTGAGAGGTCACTGGCCGAAGCCGCTTCCGTGGCCCTTCACGCTCGGTCATGAGATCGGGGCGATCATTGTCGAGAAGGGGGCGCGCTTCTCCGAAGACTTTATGGGTAAGCCGCTCGGCGTCGGCTCGAAGGTGATGATCCCGCCATTAATGCCCTGTGGTTATTGTTATTATTGCCTCCACTATCCCGAGACGGCCAACAAATGCCTGACCCCGGTCTATTACGGGCGTTATCTCGGCTTCGACAAAGCGCCGCATCTTTGGGGCGGCTTCGCCGAGTATGTCTATGTCGACCTCGACATGCTGCCGGGGACCAAGGTCTACAAATTGCCCGACGACATGCCGCTGCGTCTCGGTGCGCTGTCGGAACCGCTGACCTCCTGTATCCGTGCGTTCAACCGCGCCAAGAAGGCCGGCGGCTTTAACTGGGGCGACACGGTCGTCATTCAGGGCTCCGGTCCGATCGGCATTCTGGCGATCGCCGCGGCGCAGGAAATGGGCGCGGGTCGCGTCATCTGCGTCGGCGCGCCGGAACATCCGCGGCTCGAACTCGCGCGCCGCTTCGGCGCCGAGGCGACGGTGAATATCGAAGAGGTGCGTACACCCGACGAGCGGATTGCGCGCGTGCGCGAGATCGTCGGCGGATTCGGCGCCGATCTCGTCATGGATTGCTCCGGCCATCCCTCCGCCGGACCGGAAGGCATCGAGATGCTGCGCGATGGCGGCACCTATGTGGAGATGGGTCAGTTCACCGACGCCGGAAAGATCGAGACATCGTGGCATCGCATCTGCGCCAAGGATCTGAACGTGCTCGGCTCATGGGCCTTTACCGGCAACGACCTGCCGCTCGGCGTCGACATGCTCTACCGCACGCGTAACAAGTATCCGTATTTCGACATGCAGACGATCTATCCCTTCACGCAGACGGGAATTGCTGATGCTGTCAGCGACGCCATGGCGATGAAGACGGTGAAATCGACGATCGTGCCGTTTCCCGAGCTGGTCTGATCCATGCGCAGCATCAGGCTTGGTGCAGGAGCAGGCTATTCCGGCGACCGCATCGAGCCGGCGATCGAGCTCGCGGCGAAAGGCGCGATCGATTACCTCGTGTTCGAATGCCTTGCCGAGCGCACGATCGCGCTGGCGCAGCAGGCGAGGATCAAAGACCCGCGCACGGGCTACGATCCGCTGCTCGCGGCACGGATGCGCGCCGTGCTGCCGATCTGCCGCGCCAACGGCATCAAGCTCATCACCAATATGGGCGCTGCGAACCCGTTCGCGGCCGCGGAAGCGACGCGCGATATCGCGCGCGCACTTGGTTTCACGGGTATCCGTATCGCCGCCGTGACCGGCGATGACGTTCTCACTGCCGCGAAGGAGCACGATCTCGCAATCGAGGAGACAGACGGAACAATCCGGAGCCTCGGCAACGCGATCGTTTCGGCGAATGCTTATATCGGCGCGAAGCCGATCGCGGATGCGTTGGCGGCAGGCGCCGACATCGTGATCACCGGGCGCGCCGCCGATCCCGCGTTGTTTCTCGCGCCCCTCGTGCATGAATTCGGCTGGAATTGGGACGATTGGACCGCGCTCGGCAAAGGTACGGTCGTCGGACACTTGCTCGAATGCGCCGGCCAGATCACCGGCGGCTATTTTGCCGATCCCGGATACAAGGATGTCGAGGGGCTTGGACGCCTCGGATTTCCGATCGGCGAGGTGCGCGAGGATGGCGAGGTTGTCGTAACTAAGGTCGCGGGCTCCGGCGGCCGCATCACGCCGGCAACCGTGAAGGAGCAACTGCTCTACGAAATCCACGACCCGGCGCGCTATTACCAGCCCGACGTGGTCGCCGACTTTTCGCAAGTGCAGGTCGAGGCGATCGGGCCCGATGCCGTGCGCGTCACCGGCGGCGCGGGACAGCCGAAAACCGGCACGCTGAAGGCGTCCATCGGCTACATCGATTCCTATGTCGGCGAGGGGCAGATTTCATATGCCGGCCCCGGTGCCGAGGCGCGCGGCCGCCTGGCACTCGACATCGTGCGCGAGCGGCTGGCGATTGTTGGGGCGCAGACAACCGAAACACGGTTCGATCTGATTGGGGTCAATTCGCTGCACGGCGCGAACTTGTCGGAAGGACACGAGCCCTACGAGGTGCGCGTGCGCGTCGTCGGGCGCACGGAAAACATGAGCGAAGCGATCAGGATCGGCAACGAGGTCGAGACGCTTTACACCAACGGCCCTGCCGGCGGCGGCGGCGCATGGAAGTCCGCGCGGGAGATCACCGGCGTCGTCTCGGCGCTTATTCCCGAAGATCTGGTGCGGCCCGAAATCCCGTTCATTGAGGCCTGAACATGAAGCTACGTGAGATCGCCCATTCCCGCACGGGAGACAAGGGCAACACATCGAACATTTCCGTCATCGCTTACGACGAGCGGAACTATCCATTGATTGAGCGATTCGTCACCGCCGAGCGCGTCAAGGCGCATTTCGCCGAAATCGTCGGCGGCGACGTGCGTCGTTATGAACTGCCGCGGCTCGGCGCGCTGAATTTCGTGCTGAGGAACGCGCTCGGCGGCGGCGTGACGCGGTCGCTCGCACTGGACGCGCATGGCAAGAGCCTGAGCTCCGCCCTGCTCGATCTCGATCTGCCGGATGAAGAAAAATTCGGCTAGGCGGTGGGGTTTTCGTGCAGCATTACTGCCTCGATTCCCTCTAGGGGAAGACGCGGATAACGCTTCATCACGAGCGGATCATGCCCCGGCACGATCCGGCGCTCGTCGCCCGCCAGGCGCGCGAGCTTCCGCCAGCTTTCCATCATCGCCGCGATGTCGACGACGATCGGAAATGGATTTTGCCGCTCCACGTTGGCGTAGAAATGCATTGCATCGGAGGCGAGAACGACAGGTCCGCGCGCCGTCTCGACGCGGACGCATTGCAGGCCGCGCGTGTGGCCAGGGACATGATGCAGGGAGATGCCGGGCGCGATCTCCTCATCGCCGTCGACGAAATTGACGCGTCCGGCGTAGACGCGCCGGACCATCGTCACAACATCTTCCACGTCGAAAGGGAAGCGCAGCCGGGGATGGCACATGCAGCGCCCCGTCGCGAAAGCCATCTCTGTGTCCTGCAGATGAAGCCGCGCGCTTGGAAAGGCGCCGAGATTGCCGGCATGGTCGTAATGCAGATGCGTGATGACGACATCGCGAACATCAGCGGGCTCGATCCCGAGCGCGCGCAAGGCTCCCACCGGGTGTTGTAACAGCTTGCGCCTGCGCGCCTCGGCAGCAGGGTAGTCGAAGCCGGTGTCGACGACGATCACCCGCTCGTTATTGCGGACGACCCAGACAAAATAGTCGATCGGCATCGGATAATCGTGCGGGTCTTCGCCGGGCGCCGCGGGATAAAGAAAATTCTCCGATGCGGGCCTCGCATGCGTGGCATAACGCAGCGCGATGATTTCGTATGGGCTCATCGGATGCGCCGGTACGGCTTGGCCGCGGTTGCGAGATAGGCATCAATCGCCGTGTGATCTTGGGCGGCGCTGAGTGCATCGGCGGCTTGCGCCCAAATGTCGACCAATGCTTGCGAAAACGGCGCGGGAACATCGAGATAGCTGGCGAGATCGTCTGCCGTGCGCAAATCCTTCGCCATCAGGCCCAGCGAGAAGCCCGATGCATAATTCTTGGGGATGACGAACGGCTTCAACTTCACTTCGGTCGAATTGTTGCGGCCGGTCGACGCGTTGAGGATGTCGGTCATCAGCACCGGATCGAGCCCAAATTTCTCGCCGATCTGCAAGGCTTCGCACGCGGCGGTCAGACCCGCGGCGGAGACATAATTGTTGAGCGCCTTCATCGCGTGGCCGGAGCCGATGCCGCCGGTCTCGAAGATCGATTTGCCCATCGCTTCGAGGAGCGAGCGGACTCGCGCGATGATTTCCGCCGCGCCACCGACCATGATTGCCAGCGAACCGTCGATCGCGCGCTTCACGCCGCCGGAGACCGGCGCGTCGATGAGGTGGATGCCGCGCGCGGCAAGCTCCTCCGCGAGCTCGCGCGTGCCGACCGGCGCAGACGAACTCATGTCGATGATGACAGCGTCTGTGCCAAGACTCGCAACGAGCGGCTCGCCTCCAAGCAGCGCCGCACGTACGGCCTTGCCATCCGGCAGCATCGTGATGAGCACGTCGCTGCTTTGAGCGGCCTCTCGCGCGCTTGAAGCAACTGCGCCTCCGCTTTGCGCGAAAGCCTCGCGCGCGCGCTCGGCAACGTCAAATCCTACAACAGGCGCGCCAGCCCCGTGCAGCCGCCGCGCCATCGGCAGGCCCATCTTGCCCAAGCCGAGAAAGGCAACGCGCTTGTAACGCGACAAAGTCGTATCGCTGGTCATGCGGCTCTACTTCGCTGGGATGGCGCCTTCGGCGACCAAAACTTCATGCGCGGCCTTGAACGCGTCGAGTCCGGCGGGAATACCGCAATAGACAGTAGCATGCAGCAGGACTTCCTTGATTTCCTCGACCGATACGCCGTTCGCAAGCGCGCCTTTCACATGCAGTCTCAGTTCCGCCGGTTTGCCGAGGGCAGTCAGCATCGCAAGATTGAGCATGCTGCGCGTCTTGCGCTCGAGGCCCGGACGCGTCCACGCATAGCCCCAGC
>JAXDNH010000120.1:0-8783 GCA_034669525.1 Methylobacteriaceae bacterium
TGGGTGGATGACATCGATCGCGGCGCGAACCTGTTCGATCGAGACGTCTCCTTCGAGATCGTGTGCAAGGCGGATGCAGAGCTCGGTTTCGAAGCCGGAGTGGATCAGTTCGCTCGCGGCAAAGACATGGCCGCTGGACACGATTTCGAGAATGCAGCCAAAGACCGGCTCGTAAAAACCGAACTGCTCCTGAATGGCTTTCGCCGTGAGCCCAACCTTCCAGCCAATATGTCGCTCACCCGCAGCGACGCGGCGATCGATCAATGCGAGCTGGATGCGATAGGCATCATCAAGCGTCAGCCGGTCGAAATAGGCTTGCGGAAAAAACTCACCGCGCGCGCGGGCGGTCCAGAAATCCTCGAGGGCACGGGTGAGATCGGTTGTCACAGAGTCGCGAGACCGTTTGCCAGCATAACCGTCATCGCGTCTTCCTCGATCGTCCGCCGGGTTGGCCAGGCGTGGCCGCCCAGATTCATGCTCGCGCCGGGCACATTCGGCGTCAACGACGAGTCGCAGGCGGCATCGAGCCGGCGCAAAGCCCAAGAAACGCTGGCTTTTCAGCCACACCTCTGAAAAGTCAGGTTATCGGGCTTTGCTATAGATGCGGCGCCATTGACTTCGGCGGGCTCAGCCACGATTTTGCCCGCTGGGACCTTTGGGGGCTCCGCAGCTTCGGCTGCGGGCGTTTTGTTGCACCCGCCTGTCCCGCCTGCGCAACCTACATGGAGAATATGCCATTCGCCGTCCTATGAAAGCCACTGCGGCTCCGCAGAAAGAGGGGCCGCGCACCAACCGCGATATTCGCGTTCCCACCGTGCAATTGATTGATGCACAGGGCCAGAACCGAGGCCCCACCCCAACGGAAGAGGCGCTCCAGCTCGCCGAGGAAGCCGGACTGGATCTCGTCGAGATCGTCCCCAACGCCACTCCGCCGGTCTGCAAAATCCTCGATTACGGAAAATTCCGGTTTCTCGAACAGAAGAAGGCGGCCGAAGCCCGCAAGCGGCAGAAGATCGTCGAGGTGAAGGAGATCAAGCTGCGGCCCGGCATCGACGACCACGATTACGATGTGAAGATGAAGGCGGTGCGCCGCTTCTTTGAAGAAGGCGACAAGGTCAAAGTGACGTTGCGCTTTCGCGGCCGCGAACTCGCCCACCAGGACATCGGCTTCCGCCTGCTCGAACGCGTGCGCGACGAGACCGCGACGATCGCCAAGATGGAAACCGCGCCTTCTATGGAGGGCCGCCAGATGGTGATGATTCTCGCGCCGAAATGACGCGTGCCGTGCCGATGATATGACGTCGCGGAGCATCGCCAATGCTGGATGATGCTCTTGCGGCCTTCCGGCAAATCTTCACGCCGCCGTTTCGCGCGGTGCTCTTCAAGACGCTCGCGCTGACAGTTCTTGTGCTCGCGCTTGTCTGGGTCGGTCTCGACCGGCTCGTCGTGCATTTCATCGCCGTGCCTTACCCTTGGCTTGCGACGGTGCTGTCCGTTGCAACGGGCATTGGGCTGTTTGTCGGGCTCGCCTTCCTGCTTGCGCCGACCTCGTCTTTGGTCGCGGGCCTTTTTCTCGACGAGCTCGCCGAAATCGTCGAGCGCGAAATCTATCCGCCGGATCAAATCGGACGGCCGCTTCCCGCCGGTTATGCCGTGTGGCTTGCCGCGAAATTCGCACTGGTCTCGGCGCTGGTGAATTTCATCGCGCTCATGCTTCTGCTCGTACCGGGCGTCAACGCGATCGCGTTCTTTGCCGCCAACGCTTATCTTCTGAGCCGCGAGTTTTTCGAGCTTGCAGCATTGCGCTACCGGCCGCTTGAGGAAGTCCGTGCGCTGCGCCGCCGTTATCCCTTGCGGATATTCATCACCGGCTTGCTGATCGCGGCCTTTCTCGCCGTGCCTATCCTCAACCTGCTGACACCGCTCTTCGGCACGGCGTTGATGGTGCGTCTGCACAGGCGGATCGCGCCACCGGCGGTGCCGCGTCCGGCTTAGACCGTCGGAGTTGGCGTCAGCCGCTCGTCGGCGTACTGGCCGGTCTTGCGGTAGCGATACAGATAGGTGGGCACGATCGCGCCGATCGTCTCCGGCTCGATGCCGAGCGCCTCGAGCGTGCGGCCCGCGGCCGTCGCGTCTGGCGACACGACATTGTCGTGGCGCAAAAGCGCGACCTGATCGCGTGTCGCCGCCAGCATTTTTGGGAACATGCCGAGCGATAGGATCGTCGCGATCTCGATTGCCCACGCCATGTAGTGTCCCGGCCGGAACGGCACCGGCAGCAGCAGCCGCTTGCGCCGTGTGACGGCGCAGACATAAGCGACGAGTTCGCGCAATGTGCGCGTCTCCGGCCCGCCAAGCTCCCATGTGCTGCCAGCAGGCAGATTGCCGTCGGCGCCGCGCGCGATTACTTCAGCGACGTCGCCCACGAAGACAGGCTCGAATTTCGTCTCGGCGCCAATCAGCGGAATGATCGGCAGCGCGCGCGCCATGGCGGCGAAGCGATTGAAAAAATCGTCCTCCGGACCGAAGACGATCGTGGGCCGCGTGATGATCGCGTTAGGAAGAATATCGCGCACCGCCGCTTCGCCGCGCGCTTTGCTGCGCGCGTAATCGGAAGCTGAGTTCTCATCGGCGCCCAACGCCGACATATGGACGAGCCGCGAAATGCCGGCCTCGCGCGCCGCACGCGCGACGGCGCGCGCTCCGAATGCGTGCACCGCCTCGAAATTTTGGCGGCCGGATTCGCCAAGAATACCGACAAGGTTGACCACCGCCTCGGCGCCGTGGAGCGCGCGCGCAACTGACGCCGGATTGCGCAAATTGGCCTGAACGGCATGGATTTGCCCGACGCGTCCCGACGGCTGCAGGTGGATCGCGAGGTCCGGCCGGCGCGTCGCAACGCGAATGCGCCAGCCGCGCTTGGCAAGCTTACGCACGACTTGCCGGCCGATGAAGCCCGAGCCGCCGAAAAGCGTGACGATCCGCCCCGTCGGGATCAATCCCTCTGCCATGCCCGCCTCGTGCTGCTATGCAGCGTCATCTAGTGCAATTTTGCCCCAGGGGAAATCACGCGCACCCACGTTGGATCGCGCGCTTTCTGACGCGCATGCTATATCACCGGTGCGGACCAGCAGGGCCGCGGTCCGGGCCGCCTGCACTGAGAGACAATGCGCGTTCTTGGAATTGAGACGACCTGCGATGAAACCGCCGCCGCAATCGTGCAGCGCGGGCCGGACGGGGCCGGCGACATCCTGTCGAACGAGGTGATGAGCCAAATTGCTGAGCACGCGGCCTATGGCGGGGTGGTGCCGGAGATCGCGGCGCGCGCGCATATCGAAGTGTTGGACCGTCTGGTCGAACGCGCACTCGCCAATGCGGGCGTGGACATTTCCGAAATCGACGGGGTCGCGGCCGCGGCTGGGCCCGGCCTCATCGGCAGCGTCATCGTCGGCCTGACCGCCGGCAAGGCACTGGCACTTGCCGCGGGAAAACCCTTCGTCGCCATCAATCACCTCGAAGCGCACGCATTGACCGCGCGCCTTACCGATCGCGTTGATTTTCCGTATCTGCTTCTGCTCGTTTCCGGCGGCCACACGCAGCTCGTTGCGGTGCGCGGCGTCGGCGATTACGAGCGTCTCGGCTCGACGGTGGACGATGCGATCGGCGAAGCTTTCGACAAGGTGGCAAAGATGCTGGGACTGCAATATCCCGGCGGCCCGATGGTTGAACGCGAGGCAGTCGACGGCGATCCGCAGCGCTTCGATCTGCCGCGGCCGATGTTGATGCGGCCAAAGCCGGATTTCTCCCTTTCTGGACTCAAAACCGCGGTGCGTCTCGAGGCCGAGCGTATCGCGCCGCTGACACGTACCGATGTCGCCGATCTCTGCGCATGCTTTCAAGCGGCCGTTATCGACGTGGTTGTCGATCGCTCGCGCGCGGCTTTGCGTGTTTTTCGCGAAGCGTATGGGCATCCGAATGCCTTTGTCGCGGCGGGCGGCGTTGCTGCGAATGGCGGTATTCGTCGTGCCCTTGGCCGCTTCTGCGCGGAAGCCGGCATCCGCCTCGTCACGCCGCCGCTCAATCTGTGCACCGACAATGGCGCGATGATTGCCTGGGCCGGAATCGAACGCTTAGCCCTCGGGCTTGCCGATGATCTGACATTCGCGGCGCGACCGCGCTGGCCGCTCGATGCAAACGCGGAAGCGATCCATCACGGAAAGGCGTGATGGCGATTGTCGTGCTCGGCGCCGGGGCGTGGGGAACGGCGCTCGCCAATCTCGCCGCGGCGAGCGGCGAGCGGGTCATGCTGTGGGGGCGCGATCCGGCGCAGGTGCAGGCAATCGCGCGCGATCGCGAGAACAGGCATTACTTGCCGGGCGTGCGCCTTGCGCCAAGCGTCGTGCCTGTCTCGGACATTGGCTGCCTCGCCGACGCCGATCTCGTCCTGGCCGTCGTACCGACCCGGGCTTTCCGCGAAGTAGCGCGCGCAGCGCGTCCTTTGACCCCCGCCGGGGCGCGTTGGCTTATCTGCGCCAAAGGCATCGAGCGGGACAGCAAGCGCTTTCTCAGCGATGTGCTTGCTGAGGAAATACCGGAGGCGATTCCTGCGATTCTTTCAGGGCCGAGCTTCGCAGCAGACGTCGCGGCCGGCTTGCCCACCGCGGTCACCGTCGCCGCGCGAGACGAAGACACCGCGCAGCAAATCGCGCAGCGTCTTGCAACGCCGAACTTCCGTCTTTATCGCTCGACCGACATCCGCGGCGCAGAAATCGGCGGCGCGGCAAAGAACGTGCTCGCGATCGCCTGCGGCATCGCGAAGGGCGCTGGGCTCGGCGCAAGCGCGGTCGCAGCATTGATCGCGCGCGGCTTCGCCGAGCTCGCGCGCTTTGGCCGTGCGCTGGATGCGCGCCCGGAGACGCTGATGGGACTGTCTGGTCTCGGGGACCTCGTTCTGACCTGCAGCTCGCAGCAATCGCGCAACTTTTCTTTTGGGCTTGCGCTCGGCCGCGGCGAGACCACCCAAACGGCTTCGCACGGCCGCCTCGTTGAAGGCGCGTTCACCGCATCGGTGCTGATCGTATTGGCGCGCGAATGCGGCGTCGATATGCCGATCTGCGAATGTGTCGCCCGGGCCATCGCCGGCGAGCTCCAAATTGCGGATGCAATCGAGGCGCTGTTACACCGCCCGCAGAAATCGGAGTGGTGAGGATCAACATGGCGCATTGGCTAATGAAGACCGAGCCGTCGAGCTGGTCGTGGCAGCAGCAAGTCGAGGCCGGCGCCAAGGGCACGTTCTGGAGCGGCGTGCGCAACCATCTTGCCAAGAAACATCTGAAAGAGATGAAGGTCGGCGACGAAGCCTTCTTCTATCATTCGGGAGAAGAGAAAGCGGTCGTCGGCATCGTCGAGATCGTCAAGGCTTATTATCCCGATCCGTCGGACAAGACCGGCGTGTTCGGCATGGTTGACGTGAAAGCGGTAAAACCGCTGGCAAAGCCGGTGACGCTCGCTGAAATCAAAGCCGATGCACGGCTCAAAGACATGGTGCTTGTGAAAAGCTCGCGACTATCCGTGCAGCCGGTGAGCGACGCGGAATGGCGTGCCGTCTTGGCCATGGCAAAGTGAGCTTAGGTCAGCGCGCGGTCGGCGCGTAGGCGAGAAAGCCGTCCGGCAGCGTCGGCAGCGAACCTTCGATAACTTTCGCGATGCCGCCGGCTGCATTCATCGGCCTCTCGAGAGAGGCGTGCGGCTTCTCGTTTGAAGCTTGCGGCTTCGGCGCCGTCCCGGCGGCGCGCTTCGGCGGCAGCGGAACGCTCGCGGGCTGCGGGGCAGCCGTTTGCTTGGCGTCGGCCGGTTCGGACTTCGATTCGTCGGAGCCGAAGAGGCGCTTCAACCCGAGCCAGCTCGAACCGGAGCCCGAGTTAGCCTCCACTGCCGAAGGCGACGGCACGGCAGATGCGCTTGCCGGAATGGAGGCCGTCTGGGCCGGCGCATAGGCGGTGACCGTGCTCGCGCCAGTGCCTGCCTTGGCTGCCTTGGCTGCCGTGATTTGAAGCGCCGGCGACTTGGCGAGCTTCGGATCGGAGAGGTCGATCTCGACCGGGCCTTGCGCGAGCGCGTCAGGCCGGCTCACCTCGGGCATCTTGCTGAAGAAATCCGGATGCTGGCCGCCATCGGCGTAGAGGAGGCGGACGGGCTTCACACCGGTCGCGGTGAGTTCGGCGATCTTCTGCTCGTCCTGGTGCTGCTTGGCCTTCACGAGGCTCGCGACCTGCGTGTCCTGCTTCAGGGGCGGGCAGGCAGCGTCGGCCTCGAGCCTCTGGCCCGGATTTTCCGGGGTCGAATTGAAGACATAATGCCGGCCGCAGACGCCGACCTTCGGCTCCGCCTTGGTCACCTCGAAATTATCGGCGCCTTCCTTGAGCTGCTTCCAGAAGGCGATGTTCGGATCGGCGCGGTGCTTGGCGAAGTTCTCGGCCGTCATGTGGAAGGGGTAGGATTGCATCTGGATTTCGCGCTGGCCGCCGGCGAAGGACTCGCGAGCGATCGCGTAGATCTCGGCAATCTGCTGGTCGGTCATCGAGAAGCAGCCGGCCGACGAGCAGGCGCCGTGGACCATGATCGCGCCGCCGCTCGCGCCATGCGCGCGGTCGTAGGCGTTGGGGTAACCGACATTGAAGGAGAGGTAGTAGGCCGAGTTCGGGTTCATCTGGCCCGGCGCGATAGCATAGAAGCCTTCTGGAACCTGGCGGTCGCCTTCCCTAACTTTCGGGCCGAGCTGGCCCGACCAGCGGCACATCGGATAGGTCTTGAGCAGCGCATAACGGCCGTCCGACCGCATCTTCCAGATCTCGAATTCCGCTTCCTTCTTGTAGGTGCGGATGAGCATCGGCGCCTGTTTCGTGGTGCCCTTCTCGGCCATGAGGCCGAGGGTCTGCTGCGGGATCGGTTCGTAGGCGCGCGCTCCGTTGAGACCGGGCGATTCCTGGCAGGCGACGAGGAAGCCGCTCCCGGCCCCGACGAGCGCAAATCGCGCGAGGATGGAGAAACTCGCTCGCAAACCGCGCTGGCGTAAGCTCACAATCATACGCGCGTCCTTCGATCCCTATCCAGCCGCCAGCTGCCCAAGCTCTACGGCGTGTATCCTTTCGGCGAGCTTACCGGACGACCCTGCGATTTCTGGCGAGGATTAATGGAACCTTAAGCCAGGCCTTCGCATTAACACTTTCTATATTTTTCGGCCCATGGCCAGAAATTTTTCGGCCCTCGCCGACCGAATCTGCTCCCGCGACATGTTGCCAAGGGCGGCAAGGGCCCCCGAAACCGCTTCACCGGTCGCTGCGATGATCCTCTCGGGATCGCGATGCGCCCCGCCTGGCGGCTCCGGAACAATCGCATCGATAATGCCGAATCTGAGCAAATCCTGGGCGGTGATCTTCATGCCCGTGGCGGCGTCCTCGGCCCGTCCCGCATCACGCCAGAGAATCGAGGCCGAAGCCTCCGGCGAGGCCACCGTATAAATGGCGTGCTCCAGCATCAGCACCTTGTTGCAGCTGGCAATCGCCACAGCGCCGCCCGAGCCGCCCTCCCCGACGATCACCGCAACATTGGGCACGCCCAGGCCAAGCGATGCCTCGGTCGAGCGCGCGATCGCCTCAGCCTGGCCCCGCTCTTCGGCATCGATACCGGGAAAGGCGCCCGCGGTATCGACCAGCGAGATCACCGGCAAATCGAAGTGGTCGGCAAGCTCCATGAGGCGCACCGCCTTGCGGTAGCCCTCCGGGCGCGCCATGCCGAAATTATGCTCGAGCCGGCTCTCGGTATTGGCGCCCTTCTCCTGCCCCAGAACGCAGACCGGTTGGCCGCGAAAGCGGCCGAAACCGCCCAAGATAGCGCCGTCGTCGCCGAAATGGCGATCACCGGCGAGGGGCGTGAACTCGGCGACGAGACGCTTCACATAGTCGACGAAATGCGGCCGCTGCGGATGGCGCGCCACTTGAGTTTTCTGCCAGGGCGAGAGGTTGGCGTAGAGCTCGGACAGCGCCTTGGCGGCCTTGGCTTCAAGCTTGGTCAGCTCCTCGCCAATCGAGGCAGGGTCGCCGCCGTTCGACAGCGCGCGCAGCTCCTCCACTTTGGCCTCGAGGTCGGCCACGGGCTTTTCGAAATCCAGGTACGAACGCATGTGTCCGCGGGTTTAGCCTGCTTTGCCGTGGGTCGCCACCCGCTCACCCGTCGCCCAGCGGGTGCAGATCGCGCACCATGGCCCGCATCCGCTCGTCGAGCACATGGGTATAAATCTGCGTCGTCGAGATGTCGGCATGGCCGAGCAACTCCTGGACGATGCGCAGATCCGCACCGTTTTGCAGGAGATGGCTCGCAAACGCGTGGCGCAGCACATGCGGGCTGATGCGTTGCGTGGAAATGCCGGCAGCCGCCGCCGCGGACTTCAGATCGCGCGCGAAGGCTTGCCGCGTGAGATGTCCGCTCTCGCTGTCGGCCGGAAAGAGCCAAGGCGCGCTTGCGGCGCCGGGGCGCGCCTGTTCGAGCAGCCGGCGGTAGGCCGCCATCGCTTCGCGCGCCTTGAGTGTGAGCGGCACGAGCCGTTCGCGCCCGCCCTTGCCGCGGACCGAGATGTAGGGCTCGCGGCTGCGCGCGGCGCCCTTCGGCAGCGCGACGAGTTCGGAGACGCGCAGGCCCGTCGCATAGAGGATTTCGAGCAGGCAGAAGGTCCGCGCCGCACGCAGACGCTCGCCCAAAGAGCGCGCCTCGTCCTCGCTTCCCTC
>JAXDNH010000121.1:0-22178 GCA_034669525.1 Methylobacteriaceae bacterium
ATATATGCCCACCGCCTTGCGGCCTTTGCAGAATTTTACGGCGAATTCTACCAAGCCAGGCGCTCTTATTCAATGGATGCCTCGAAGCAGTTGGACTTTTTCGACTATCCGTCTCTCGGCATTACGATGGTCGGATTCTCCAGCTGCCATAACAATGATCTATTCAATCGCCAGGGCGCAATTCATCCAGATTGCATCGGTAGCGCCGGATTGGAGTTGCGAAACCGCTCATTCAATGGGCGACTGCGCATTGCGGTCTGGCATCATAATACCGAAGGCTCGCCCTTGATGTCGGACTACATGGACCCTGATATTGTCCAGAACTTGATAGACCGCGATTTCAGCCTGGGGTTCCACGGACATCAGCATAAGCCGCAGTTCCTCGATACTCGGTTTCGCCACGGACCCGACCGCCGCATAACCGTGATAAGCGCGGGAACGCTGTGTGGCGGCGCGGCGTTTGGCTTCCGGCGCGCTTACAATGTCGTCGAATTAGACGTCGAGAAGTGTACCGGCAGACTTCATCTGCGGGAAATGCAGAACGACAACCTGCAACTTCCAATTTGGGGGCCGCGACCGTTGCCGGCAACAGCGACGACTTATCACGAATTTACGTTTGAGCCACCGCCCGTCGCGCTCGAAGATTCCACCTCACCGACAGGTGAGCTTGTTGAGGCGCAAAAACTGTTCGATGCCGGAGAGTATAATGGCGCGGCAGCCATCCTGCTGCCACGTAGCGCGGACGATCCCCTCGCTCGCCGCCTCCTTCTTGAATGCTTCGGCCACCTCGATGATATGGCCGCTATTATTCACCACTTCGATCCCCCCCAGAGCGAAATCGAAGCCCTCAGTCTGATGGACGCGCTTTGGGCAGAGAAAAAAAAGGAGCGCCTTTCTGAAATCCTCGCGTGGCCGCTCGTGGCAAATTCAACCGATCCATCCGTGATAGAAATGCGGTCAAAGTACGCACGGAGGCTTCGGTCGTGAGTGCATCAGAACGTATTGTCTTCGACGTTGAAACAAGTCGGATTCTCCAGATCCTTTCTGCGGAAATCTATGATTCTCCCAAGGCCATTCTCCGCGAGAACACGCAGAACGCTTATGATGCAATTCTCATGCGCTGCACGGCGCAGGGTCTCGATGTCTCTGAACGACGAATTCAAATTACAATCGGAAATGATAGGCTGACCGTCACCGATGATGGCATTGGCATGACGGAGGAGGTGCTTCGCCAGAATTTCTGGAAGGCCGGTTCGAGCGGAAAGCGATCTGACCTCGCGCAACGATCGGGGGTAATTGGAACTTTTGGCATTGGTGCCCTGGCGAACTTTGGGGTTTGCACATCACTTCGGGTCGAAACCCGCCACATAGATTCCAACGTCACCCTGATAAGCGGCGCGCGGCGCGACGACCTGAAGATCGCCCAAGATTGTATCTCGTTTGACCGCGTCGAGGATGAGCGGGAACCTGGAACGGTAATCGTCGCGGAGCTGGACCCTTCATTCTCTATCGACGAGAAAACAACGATTGACTACCTTCGCCAATATGTGAGGTTTCTGCCCGTCCCGGTGTACGTAAACGACACGCTTATCAGCCTAGAAACATTTGACGCAGCGCTAACGGGAACGGACGTATCCTTCAAGCCTCTCGCGAGCCGCGCAATCTCTGGCGGAAATTACGCTGGTCTGCTGGAGACGGCGTTGAATGCGCAATCCCGTGTCCGTGCGAGACTAACCGAGATTACCCTCAGCGGAAATCGCTTGAACGGTGGAATTTACTTTGTCCAGCAGGGCGGCCAAACTCTTGGATTCCGGAACCTGTTTGGCTTGGCTCCCATCCCGGTTTCCGCCCACTATGGATTCGGCGGGTTTGTAAACCTGGACATTCTCCATCCGACTGCGGGCCGAGAAGCACTCAGTAGGGATAGCATTCAACACGTAACCAATATGTTGAACTTGATTGAAGCAGAGGTCTCAAAGGATTTGTCGAACACCGACGACGCAGACCAGAACCAACAATTTCAGAACTACATTCTGAGTCATAATCTGATAGCTTTGGCGCACAATCTGAAAATCACTGTGCTCCCAGAGAAGCCCGATGTGAGGCTTGGTGAAATTAACGACTTCGAACCGGAAAAGTCGAAGCACTTCTACGCACATCGAGAACCTACCATACTGAAGCGATTTGCTAGTGAGCAGGCAAATCTGTTCCATGTAAGTCAGGCGAATCCACGTAGAAATCTTCAACTTCGATACCTGAAGGAAATCTCCAGAATTCCGGAGGTCCCAGAAAAGCCTATCGTGGACCGGGTTCCGGCCTCAGCTCTCAGTCTCGAGGAGACCATCTTTCTCATCCGTATCCGCGGTGTATTGTTGGATCAATATTTAATGCCCGATGTTGACGTTGAGTTTGCCACGATAAGCCACGGGGTAGCGTTCCAGGTAGACGGAAAGGGGGATGCGCTACGCGTCGCCATTGCCCGGGATATGCCAGCCGTCAAGATGGTTCTGGAGCTTTATCGGACGGCGCGGGAGGCCTTTGATCCTTTTGTTCAGGATTTCGTCCGTGAGCAGCTCTATCAGCAGATAAGAGATCACGTCCCGTCCTCGACAAAATTGGGACGCGACGCACTCTTCCGGCGAATCCAGCAGAACAAGGAACTCTTCCGGGTTGACTATTCGGATTACGGCGAGGCGGAAGCCCTGCTGGCCGATTACCTCGCTGGCAAGGTTGAATTCTCAGATGTTGTGCGCGCGGTAGGCGGCGGGTCCCGAACAGCAATTCAGCGCCAGGAAGTTCGCCAGGATCAGGTTGGCACCGTCGAGCAAGAGTTTCCTGATATTGTCGAATCGGCCCCCGAAGTGCCGCCTACAAATGAGTTTGAGCCGGCGCCGCCAATCTTGCGAGAAGAGGTGACGAGCGACATGAAGGTGCTGACGGTTGCCAATCCGCACCCGAAGCTCAACAACTTTCAAATGTTTCTTGCATTGTCCGATCGTGTGAACAAGCGTGAAGGAGAGTTTTTGCGCTGGCCTCACACGACAAAAGTTATCTGGGGTTCCCACCGCGTCATCTACATTTTTACCGACGCGACGGCGGAGTTGAGCCTTTACTACGACATCGAGCTTCGCGAGCCTCTAGGAGTTCACGCGACCGGAGGAGCAATGTTCCCCACAACCACAATCATTACTTCGAATCGAATCTACGTTCCGGTTCCGCAAGATTTGGAGAGAGCATTCCAGATCATTGACCATGCCAAGGAGTTCTTTGTTCGATTTGACACCGTTCCTTGAGCCGGGCTCTTCAGGGCATCTGGCTCGACCCTCTAAGCCAGTTCCGAGGTAGCCCTACAAGGCCGCAACCCGCGCTCGCCGTTTTGAGCTGCCCCGTTCTTTTCGAAACGAATTTTGCGGACCAACTCGGTATTACCAGGGGCACCGATGAGCAGTTCGCCTCTACTGTCGGTCAGCCATTCTTCGGCCCGAACGACCCTGATAAGGCAGATTTCCTATACAAAGCAGTTCAAGGTTGAGCAAGCTTGCTGACTGACGGCTGCGGTGAGGACAGGAGATGGACCGATTTGCAATGGCCCGTGCACTGGTTGAGCGGGCGCGTTCTCACAAAAACTGGATCGGCGACGATCATGGAGATCGTTACGAAGAGGTGATGCTCTCTGGCTTTGTCCCGGACGAGATGCAGGTCGTCGTCAAGGAGATCCTCGACCACCTGCGGGCAGCCCTGGACTACTGCGCCCAGCAAGTCTGGATTAGCTTTTCGGCTCAGCCTCAAGGCGCCAAAATTTACTTCCCTATCTCCCGAGGGGGTGCGAGGGAGAGCGATTTTCCCTCGATCATGAACCGCCAGATGCCCGGCGTCGCGGCAGCCTCCACGCTGGCTTACGAGACATTCAGAAGCTTCCAGGCTTTTTCAAACGAAGGGAATGCGTGGCTTCCGGAGCTGGCGACGCTCGTCAACCAGGCCAAGCATGATCACCTTGAAGTCGCCTCCATGCCTCGGACCATCCTGAATATCTCGCATAGCGAGGATGGGACCATGCTCATGTCATTTGCACCCGGAGATCGGCCGAAGCGGGGGACTCCCTGGATGAAAATTAAGGCGACGGAGGGCGACCTGAAAGCTGGCGGAGCTTACGAGGTCGTTTTCCTCCAGCTGAAGGACATAAAGATGGAGCTCAGCTCGTTCGTCCGCGAGGCGATAGGGGGCGTGAGCCGTGTCATCGACGACTGCGGCAAGCTGGCGCCTTAGCCGCATGCGGAAAAGGGAGACGCGGATTATATAGGCGTAGCAATCACATACTGGTTCCCAGTTTCATCCTCTCCGGCGCGCCAGCTACTTCCGTAAGCCTGCAACCCTCTATTCGGCGCCGAGCCGATCGGCGCTTCGCGAACCCGACAATGCAGGAACCTCATCGAAGCGAAGGGGCCGATCCACGAGCTTAGCGCGGCAAAGCAGACGTGTATCCAGTTTGTGGTGTAGCTGATCACCGCAAACGACGAGAGCAGGTACCAGATTGCGCTCCGGCACGTGCTGTGGGTCGGCTGGACGGCTTTTAACAGGTGGAGGCGACGGTGAGCCACGGCCGTTCGCAGTTGCTTTGCTTCGTCAAATTTTGCGCCGTTGGCTCAGCAGATAACCAAAAGGTATGAGAAGGCGCGGGAACATTGTGAGCCAAAAGCCGGTTGCCGGGGATCGTTAGCCTCGGACTCCCTGTCAATGCGCCACATTCCTTTAGAACGGCTCCGCCGCGTTGCGCAGACAGCTGCGGCCGCGCGCGGCCGCCTCCGCCAAGATGAACCGCCAATAGAGCATCTGGAACGGCTGAACTATCTTCTGAAGCTCCTGCAGGAAGAGCTTCGTGCCGGGAAGTGAGCTTCTGCGCCGCGATCTGAGGGAGCGAATGGACGGTGAAGACGGCTCTTGGAATTTTGCGGTCGGTTTACTTGGGGTGGGCGTGGCGTTGGCGCTGCACGCGATCTAACTGATTGCTCAATGACCGCATTCAGTTCATCACACGTATGCTATTCCGGCGCCGAACCGATCGGCGCTTCGCGAACCGGCCGATGCAGGAACGTCATCGACACGAATGCGCCGATCCAAGAGCCCAAAGCAGCGAAGCAGACATACACCCAATTGTTGGTGTAGCTGATCACCGCGAAGGATGAGAGCAGATACCAGATGCTGCTCCATGACGCCGCGGGAATGCGTTTGCGCGCGATCACGGCGGAGGTGAACATCACATAAGCGGCATCCGTCAGTGCAGTCGCAAGGACGACCCCGGCCGCAATGAGGGGATCGATCGGTAGGGTCGACATCTGCTCTTTCCCTCGTGGTAAGCTGCGGATGCATTCGAGCAGTAGCGACATCCCGTGGCAATTCGCACGACGAAGAGTACGCCCTCTCCCCTCCTCGTCATCGACGGCGACTCCTTTGCCCATCGCGCCTATCACGCGCTGCCGAAGACGATCCGACGCAAGGGCAATAGAGGGGCCGGCGCGATTGTCGGCTTCGCCAATTTTCTCGTTCGGCTCTGCGAGAGCGAAAGCCCGCGCGCGGTGCTCGTCGGCTGGGACACGCTCAGCGCGCCAACGTACCGCCAAAAACTGTTTCCGGATTATCAGAGCGGTCGGCATTTCGACAAAGAGCTGATCGAGCAGCTCGACGTCCTGCCCGAATTTGTCGCGGCGTGCGGTTTTGCCAATGCCAAGGCGGCCGGCTATGAGGCCGATGATTTCCTCGCTGCCGCGGTCGCTCGCGAGGAGAAACGCCGCAATGGGCGCGCGGTCGTCGCCAGCGGCGACCGCGATGCGTTTCAGCTCGCCTCCGACAAGACGACAATCCTGCATCCCGTGCGCGCCGGCGAGATGGCGCGCATCGGGCCGGCCGAAGTCCGCGAGCGCTATGGCGTCGACCCGAAACAGGTGCCGGATTTCATCGCGCTGCGCGGCGACCCCTCGGACAAGCTGCCCGGCGCGCGCGGCGTCGGACCGAAAGGCGCCGCCGAACTCCTGGCAAGATACGCCACGCTCGAAGAGGCCATCGCCGCCGGTCGCTTCGCAACCCAAGCGAAGAGCCTGCTTCTCTACAAGCGCATCGCCACGATGGACCAGCGCGCGCCGCTCCCCGCAATCGGCAAGCAGAAGCCGACCTGGGACAAGGCCGCGGCGCTCGCGCGCGAGTGGGACCTCAACAAACTAGCGGAGCGGTTGGAGAAGCTCGACGGGGCTTAACCGGGCGGATCAAATTACCGCCGCTCGCGTTCTCCGAATCGACCAACACGCGAGGTGGGCCATGGGTCCTTCCGAATCCAGCAAAGACAAGGGGATGAAATCGCAGATGCACTCTGGTGACGACGCCCCGCCCGGAACACCGGGAACAGGCGAAAACATCTGCCCGACCTGCAAAGGCTCGGGCAAGGTCGGGCAGAAGCCCTGCGCGGATTGCGGCGGCACCGGCAAGGTCGTGGAAGGAATCGGCGGCGCTTAGGATATCTGAACCGCCGAGCTAAGATGGATTGCAGCGCAGCCGAAAAGCTGATGCACGTTGGTGCTGTTTATCTGACCTGTTCCAGGGCCGGGTTGGCCCTATGGTGGCCGCTGAACGAAGGGGAGAAGCAATGAGAGTGTCGGCTGTTGCGTTCTGCGCGCTTTTCGTCCTGTCGGGCGCCGCGCGGGCGGACACAAATGAACTGAGGATCGCCAAACAGCCGGGGCTGTCTTATCTGCCGGCGGTCATCGCCGAGAAGCTGCAGCTTGTCGAAAAGCATGCCCGTGCTGCCGGTCTCTCCGATTTCAAGACGACGTGGACGCGCTTGACCAACGGCGGCGCCAGCAACGACGCATTGCTCTCCGGCAACGTGGACATGGTGATCAGCGGCGGGCCGAACATGCTGATCCTTTGGGCGAAGACCAACGGGCGCGTGAAAGGCGTCGTCGCCACCGGTGCGCTGCCGATGCTGCTCGTCACCAACAACCCGAATGTGAAGACGATCGCCGACTTTACCGACCAAGACCGCATCGCCGTGCCGACAATCCGCGTCGGCACGCAACCCGCAGTGCTCGGGATCGCCGTCGAGAAGCAGTTCGGCCTCGCAGGAGTCGAGCGTTACAATTCGATGACGGTTTCGCTCGGCCATCCCGACGCGATGATCGCGCTGCAGGCGAAGGGCGGCGGCGGCGTGACGGCGCACTTCTCGCAGCCGCCATACCAGAACCAGGAGCTCAAGATTCTGGGCGTGCACGCGGTTCTCAACTCCTTCGACGTTGTCGGCGGCGGTATGACTAATGGGGTCTTCTACAGCACCACGGATTTCCACGACAAAAACAAGCTCGTGGTAAAAGCGTTGGTCGACGCAATCAAAGAGGCGGTTGAGCTGATAAAGTCCGATAAGGCACGCGCAGCTGAGATTTATCTCGAGGTGAACAAGGAGAGCATCGGCCGCGAGGAGCTGACCGAGATTCTTGGCCAGCCGAACATGGTGTTTTCCGCCGCGCCATTGGCGTTACTACAGGCGGCGCAATTTTTCTCGCGGGCGGGTTACATCAAGCAGAAGCCGACGGACTGGCGCGAGTTCTTCTTTCCGGAAGTCCACGATCTAAACGGAAGTTGAAAATCCTGCGCGCTTCATGCGGACGATCGCCAGATGCAGCGCGTCCAGAAAGCGCGATCTGTCCGCTGCCGAGAACGGCTTCGGTCCGCTTGTGACTTCACCGGCGGAGCGTAAATCTTCGAGGAGATTGCGCGTCGCCAGCGCCCCCCCGATCGAGTTCTCCGTAAACGCACGTCCGCTCGATCCGAGCACCTGTGCACCTGCCTTGATGCAACGGTTCGCGAGCGGCACGTCGTTGGTGACGACAATGTCGCCACGCGCGGCACGTTCGGCAATCCAATCGTCCGCCGCGTCCGGGCCGCTGCCGACGATCACCCGCTCGATCAGTTCCGTGCGCGGCACCCCGACCAAGCTGTTCGAGACGACGAACGTCTTCACGCCGTGACGCTCGGCCACGCGGTAGACCTCGTTTTTAACCGGGCATGCGTCGGCATCGACGTAGATGAGGATCGGCTTCGCGCTTGGCGTCATTTTTCAGGGGATAGTTCGCGCACCACGCCGATCCGCTTGATCTCCCAATCGAGTTCGACGCCGCTCGTCTTGCGCACACGGTGACGGACTTCCTCGCCGAGACTCTCGATGTCGGCAGCGGTCGCATTGCCGCGGTTGATCAGAAAATTGCAGTGCATTTCGGAAACCTGCGCATCACCGATCACCAACCCGCGGCAGCCGGCCTGATCGATCAGCTGCCAGGCCTTATGCCCCGGTGGATTCTTGAACGTTGACCCCCCTGTCTTCTCGCGGATCGGCTGCGACGCCTCGCGCGCGGCGGTGACACGATCCATTTCCGCGAAAATCGACTCGGGTTTGCCGGCGCGGCCTTGAAACAGCGCCTGCGTGAAAATCACATCTTCCGGCACCGACGAATGGCGGTAGCTGTAACCCATCTGCGCGTTCGTGAACGTGCGGATGTTGCCACGCCGGTCAACGCCGCGCGCTTCCATCAGAGCATCTTTCGTCTCGCCGCCATGCGCGCCGGCATTCATGCGCAGTGCGCCGCCGACCGCGCCGGGAATGCCGCGGTAAAAAGCAAGTCCGTCGATGCCGGCATCCGCCGCGGCGCGGGCGAGTTTCATATCCAGAACGGCAGCGCCGGCGCACAGGCGATGATCCGGTTCCGCACTTACATCGCCGAAGGCGCGGCCGCCGAGACGGACAACGACGCCCGGCACGCCACCGTCGCGGATGATCAGGTTCGAGCCGAGACCAATCACGGTAACGGCAATCTCAGACGAAAGATTAGCGAGAAAATAAGCGAGGTCTTCTTCATCAGCGGGTGAAAACAAAATTTCCGCCGGACCACCGACGCGGAACCATGTGAACGGCGCAAGCGGCTGGTTAGCTGCGATGCGGCCGCGCAGCTTCGGCAGCTCTCGCCCGAGCTTGTCCGGGAGTTTGTTTGATTCAACCAGTGTCATTCCCGACGCTCCGCAGGAGCGATCGGAACTTCAGAAAGCCATTGTCCCAGGAATTCGATTCCAGATCGCGCTACGCGCGCCGGGAATGACACGCATTCCGCCTTCACGCCCCCTCTCCCATCGCGAGCTGGCCAGGCAACGCATAGGCCCATTGCGTGATAGAGCCGGCCCCGAGGCACAAAACGTAGTCACCCGGCCGCGCGATCTCGCGCACGACGCGTGGCAATTCTTCCGGACTTTGCAGCGCGAGCACGTGCCGGTGCCCGTGCGCCTTGATCGCGGTGACGAGATGATCGCGGTCAATCCCCGGAATGGCCGCCTCGCCCGCGGGGTACACGTCGGCGACGATCACGGCATCTGCGTCATTGAAACAGGTCGCGAACTGATCGAACAGCGACTGCAGCCGGGTGTAGCGGTGCGGCTGCACGATCGCGATCACCTGTCCCTTTGTCGAGGCGCGCGCGGCTTTGAGCACCGCGCCGATCTCGACTGGATGATGACCATAATCGTCAAAGATGAGCGCGCCGTTCCACTCGCCGGTGCGCGTGAAGCGCCGCTTCACACCGCCGAAGCCGGCAAGCGCCTTGCGGATCGCGTCGGGGGACATGCCGAGCTGGTAGGCGACCGCAATCGCGCCGGTCGCATTCAAAGCATTGTGATGTCCGGGCATCGGCAGCACGAGGTCTTCGAGATAGATCGCATTTGCCGACTTGCGGTCGCGCATGATCACGTTGAAGCGGCACGCGCCACCGGTGAGGTCGACGTCGAGCAAGCGCACGTCGGCCTGCGGGTTCTCGCCGTAGGTGATGACCCGCCGATCTTCGATGCGGCCGACCAGTTCCTGCACCGTCGGATGATCGAGGCACATGACGGCAAAGCCGTAGAACGGCAGGTTTTCGATGAAAGCGCGAAACGCCTCCTTGATCGCGTCGAACGTCTCGAAGTGATCGAGATGTTCGGCATCGATATTTGTCACGATCGCGACATCGGCCGGCAGTTTCAGAAACGTGCCGTCGCTTTCGTCCGCCTCAACCACCATCCAGTCGCCGGTGCCGAGCCGCGCATTCGTGTCATACGCATTGATGATACCGCCGTTGATAACCGTCGGATCGAAACCGCCGGCATCGAGCAACGTGGCGACGATCGAGGTTGTCGTCGTCTTGCCATGCGTCCCGGCAATCGCCACGCATTGCTTGAGCCGCATGAGTTCGGCGAGCATTTCGGCGCGGCGCACGACCGGCAGGCGTTTCTCCCGGGCTGCGACGAGCTCGGGATTGTCGCGGCGGATCGCAGTCGAGACGACGACCACCTCCGCGTCGCCCAGATGGCTTGCATCGTGGCCGATATGAATCGCCGCGCCCTTCGCCAGCAGCCGCCGAACGTTGGCGTTTTCCGACGCGTCGGAGCCCTGCACCTTATAGCCGAGATTCAAGAGAACCTCGGCGATCCCCGACATTCCGATGCCACCAATGCCGACGAAGTGGATGGGACCTAATTCACTCGGCAGCTTCATCCAAAGACTCCGGCCGGGGCTCGCCGGCAACCTCCAACACGAGATCTGCCAAGCGATCCGCGGCATCGGCAATGCCGGCCTGTTTCGCGGCCGTCGCGCGTTTCGTCAAGTTTTGAGGATTTGCCAGCGCCTCTGCGAGCTTGCCGCGGAGATATTCCGGCGTGAAGGAGGATTGCGCGATGACGTCGACCGCACCGGTAACCGCGAGATGCGCTGCGTTCGCACTCTGATCCTGATCGAGCGCATGCGGATAGGGGACGAGGATCGCCGGGCGGCCAATCACCGCAAGCTCCGACACGGTCGAGGCACCGGCGCGTGCGATGACGAGATGGGCCTCGGCCATCCTGCGCGGCAAGTCGGCGAAGAACGGCGCAATTTCCGCTTCGACACCGAGACGTCCATAAGTCTCGCGCACGCGCGCTTCGTCTTCGCCGCGTGCCTGCTGCACCACGACGAGGCGCTGGCGCCCTTCCATGGGAAGCGCTTCGATCGCGGGCGGCACGACGTCCGACATCACGCGCGCGCCCTGCGACCCGCCGATGACAAGCAGTGAAAAGCGGCCATGCGCCAATCCCGGATATTGCAGGCGCGCCGCGTCGAGCACGGCAGGGCGTACAGGATTACCGGTCTCAACGCATTTCGATTTGAACTTCGCGTCCAGCCTTCCGAGCGTCGGAAACCCGGTCGCAATGCGTCGTACCCGGCGCGCCAGCAGGCGATTGGCGCGGCCGAGCACCGCATTCTGTTCGTGCAGAACGCTGGGAATACCGAGCATTGTTGCCGCGAGCAGCGGCGGCACGGTCGGATAACCACCAAAGCCAATGACGGCACGTGGTTTCACACGGCGCAACAGAGCTCGTGCATCTGTGGTGCCGCCGATCAGGGTCAGAACGGCCCAGGCACGGGTGAAAAGATTGCCGCCGGTCGGCGTGGCCGCTTTGATGACATGCACGGCGTCGGCCGGAAACGCGCCGCCATATCGTGTGGCCCGTTCGTCCGTGACGAGGTGCACCGGCAGGTCGCGCCGCTTGAGCGCATGAGCAAGCGCTTCGGCGGGGAAAAGATGACCACCCGTACCGCCGGCGGCGATCAGAACGGGGCCGTTACTCGCCATCGTTCGGGATGCCGCCATTTGCTTCGAGCATGACTTCCGAGCGCGGGCGCTTGCGTGTGACGGCAATAAGGAAACCCATCCCGAGCGCCAGCGAAATGAGCGACGAGCCGCCATAGGAAATGAACGGCAGCGTCATGCCTTTAGCGGGCATGAGATGCAGGTTCACCGCAAGATTGATGCAGCTCTGGATGCCGAAGAGCAGGATGAGACCCGCCGCGGCAAACCGGCAGAACGGATCGGCATTGCGCGAGGCAAGCGAGAGGCCACGGAACACGATAAACGCGAAAACGGCGACAAGCAGAATGCAGGCAATAATGCCGAACTCCTCGCCTGTAACTGCAAAAATGAAATCAGTGTGGCTATCGGGAAGAATTCGCTTCAGCGTCCCTTCGCCCGGTCCTTTGCCAAACCACCCTCCGCCGATGAAACTTTCGAGCGCGGTATCAACCTGAAAGGTGTCGCTGACACTGCCGCCGCCTGTCGAGGGATCGACAAAGCGCAGAATTCGGCCACGCACATGCGGCACGAATTTAAAAGCAAGCGTCGCGGCCAAGGCGCCGAGGCCGCCAATGCCGATCATCCAAAACAGGTGCAGCCCTGCCGTGAAGAAAAGCGCCGCCCAAACGAGCGAGATCAGCATTGTCTGGCCAAAGTCGGGCTGCAGCATCAGCGGGATGACGGTGATCGGCAGAAGCAGCACGGCGAAAGTTGTGCCCGGCACATTGCGGTGCTTCGCACCTTCCGAAAAGGCCCAGGCTGCAAGGATGACGAAAGCCGGCTTAACAAACTCCGACGGCTGAATGCCGAAAATCCAGCGCCGCGCGCCTTTGACTTCCTGGCCGAAAAGGATCGTCACGACAACGAGCGCCATCCCCACAATGAAGGCGAAGAGCGCTGCTCGCCGCACCTGACGCGATGTCAGAAAAGACGTTGTAATGAGCACCGCGACGGCTGGGATGAGATAGACCACCTGCCGGTTGACGAAATGAAAAGTCGAGAGATGCAGCCGCTCGGCAACCGGCGGGCTACCGGCCATCGCCAGCACGATGCCGATCACCATCAATATGCCAAGCGCGGCGAGAAGCCATCTGTCGACGGTCCACCACCATTCTGCGAAAGGACTGCGTACGGCGCGCGAGATCATCGTGCATCTCCCGAAGCTGAGGCCGTTGGCGCGACGTAAGCGCGCGCGAGTTCGCGGAAGCGATCGCCGCGTTTCTCGAAATTGGCAAACTGGTCGTATGAGGCGCAGGCGGGCGACAGGAGCACGACCGGCTCGTCCGCCTTCGACTCCGCGGCATCGTGAGCGGCGTGATCGAATGCGACATCGAGCGTGCCGCACATCTCGTAGGCGACGCTGCCTTTCAATGTACGGGCGAAATCATTCGCCGCTGCGCCGATGAGGTATGCGCTCGCGATACGCGGAAACAGCGGACGCAGCGGCTCGATACCGCCTTCCTTCCCCTTGCCGCCCGCGATCCAGTAGATCGGCTCGAAGGAAGACAGCGCCTTCTCCGCCGCATCGGCGTTCGTCGCCTTGGAATCGTTGATGAAGAGAACGCGCCCGCGCCGGCCGACCTCTTCCATGCGATGCGGCAGGCCGGGGAAAGTGCCGAGCGCCTTCTGCAAACGCGTGCGGTCATGTGCAAGGTCGCCGAGTGCCGCAACAGCGCAAGCGGCGTTCTGCGCGTTATGGCGGCCCCGCAAAGAGAGAATGCCGGCGAGACTCGCAATGGTGCTGGACTGGCTGCGGCGACGTTCGATCAGCTGCTCGCCTTCAACGGCGATGCCGTCGCGGAGCTCGTGATGCGTCGTCAGAACGCGGGTGAGCGGCTTGCGCGCGCGGCGCAGCCGATCAGCGATCGCGCGTGTATGTTCATCATCGATCGCGACGACGGCGCGATCCGCGGCGGCGACGCAGCGCTCCTTGATTGCGGCGTAGGCCTCCATTGTGCCATGCCGGTCGAGATGGTCCGGCGTCAGGTTGAGAAGCACCCCGACCGAAGGTTGGAGCGATGGCGTGAGGTCGATCTGAAAAGAGGAAAGCTCGACGACATGCACACGGCTCGGCGACGGCAGCTCAAGGGCGAGAATCGGCGTACCGATATTCCCGCCGAGCTGAACGTCATGTCCGAAGGCGCGGAAAAGGTGCGCGACGAGCGCGGTCGTGGTCGACTTTCCGTTGGTTCCGGTAATCGCGATGAAGGGCGTCTTTGGCGCGATCTTTGCGCGCTCGCGGCAGAACAGCTCGATATCGCCAATGATCTCGATTCCAGCTTCCTGCGCGCGCGCCACGCTCCAGTGCGGGTCAGGATGCGTCAGCGGAACACCCGGCGACAGAATAAGTGCGGCAAAGTCGCTCCAGTCGGCAAGTTTGAGTTCGGTGATCGTCAAACCTTGCGCCTGCGCCGCGTCACATGCCTGCTCGTTGTCGTCGTAGGCCGCGACGTCGGCTCCGCCTTCGAGAAGCGCCCGCGCGGTCGCAAGCCCGGACCCGCCGAGCCCGAACAGCCCAACCCGCCTGCCTTCGAAGCTTGTCACGGGAATCATCACCTCACCTTCAATGTCGAGAGGCCGACAAGCGCCAGCACGAAAGCGATGATCCAGAAACGCACGACGATCTGCGGTTCTGACCAGCCGAGCTGCTCAAAGTGGTGGTGGATGGGCGCCATGCGGAACACGCGCTTGCCGGTCAGCTTGAACGACACGACCTGCACGATAACGGACAGCGCCTCGACGACGAACAAGCCGCCGACGATGATCAGCACGATTTCGTGTTTGATCGCCACTGCGACTGTGCCGATCAATCCACCGAGTGCGAGCGAGCCGGTATCGCCCATGAAGATCTGCGCCGGCGGCGCGTTGAACCAAAGAAAGCCGAGGCCGGCGCCGATCACCGCGCCGCAGACGACGGAGAGTTCACCGGTTCCGGGCACGAAATTGATGCCGAGATAGGTCGAGAAGATCGCGTTGCCTGCGAGCCAGGCGATCACGCCGAATGTGCCGACGGCAATCATCACCGGCACGATAGCGAGGCCGTCCAAACCGTCGGTGAGATTGACGGCGTTACCCGCCGCGACCACGACAAGCGGCGCAAACAAAAGAAACGCCCAGCCGAGATCGACCACGTATCCGTTGATCATGGGCAGTGCCAGCGCCGTCGCATGAATGGTACCGAAGCGCACCATGACGACGCCCGCCGCGAGCGCGATCAGCGCCTCGAACGCAAGCCGCAGCCGGCCGGAAAAGCCCTTATGCGACTGCCTGGTGACCTTGAGATAATCATCATAGAAGCCGATCAGGCCGAAACCGATCGTCACCAAGAGGACCATCCAGACATATGGGCTTTTGAGATTGGCCCAGAGTAATGTCGAGACGACTAGGCCCGACAGGATCATCAGGCCGCCCATTGTTGGCGTGCCCTTCTTGGTCAGGAGATGCGATTGTGGCCCATCTTCCCTGATCGGCTGGCCCTTGCCCTGTTTTACGCGGAGCGCCGCGATGATGCTCGGTCCGAAGAAGAAGACGAACAGGAGCGCCGTCGTCGACGCGCCGGCCGTACGAAAGGTGATGTAGCGAAACAGGTTGAGCGGGCTGAATAGATGCGAAAAGTCCGCGAGCCACGTCAGCATGCACTTATCCTTCCGCTGACGCGGCGCGCGCGCGGAAATGATCGCGCAAGGCGGCAACGAGCGGCCCCATGCGGCTGCCGTTCGAGCCCTTCACCATCACGATGTCGCCTCCATGCATCGCCTCGATCACCGGCGCATGCAACTCACTTGCGCGAGGTGCCCACGTCCCACGTATCCGCTCGGGCAATGCGTCGAAAAGGTGGCGCATGTCGTTGCCGGCAGCGAAGACCACATCGACGGAGTTGCGCTCGATATGCTCGGCGAGACCGCTATGCAGCGCGATCGACTTCTCCCCCAGTTCCAGCATATCGCCGAGCACGGCGATCCGCCGCCCATCTCCGCTGATCCTGGCGCTGCCAAGCAGGTCAAGTGCCGCCTGCATCGAGGCGGGATTGGCATTGTAGCTTTCATCAATCAGCGTGATCTGACCCTCGCCGGTTCCCAGGGTTTCACGACGGCCGCGCCCCGCCGGCGCCTCAATGTACGCGAGTGCGGAGGAGGCACGATCAAGATCGACGCCTGCCGAGTGCGCGGCAAGCAGAACGGCCAGTGAGTTCAATGCGAAATGCCGGCCCGGCGCGCCGAGTTCATAGGTGAGCTCGCGATCAAGGATACGGGCATGAACGCGTGAGGACTCTTCGCTGAAGTCGAGACCCGTGAGCCGCGCATCTGCTTCCGGGTGCTCGCCGAAGCTTAGGATGTGACTAACAGATGATTGCTGCGCACGATCGCAAAGACGCTCGTATTGCCGGTCGTCGCGATTGAGAATGGCGACGCCATCTTGGGCCAAACCAGAGAAAATCTCCGCCTTGGCATCCGCAATCGCTTCGACGGACTCGAAATACTCGAGATGCACCGGCGCGATTTTCGTGATGATCGCGATATGAGGACGCACCATGCCCACGAGGGGCGTGATCTCGCCGGCATGGTTCATGCCGATTTCGAACACGCCATACTGCGTCTCCGACGGCATGCGCGCGAGCGTCAGCGGCACGCCCCAATGATTGTTGTAAGACGCGGCCGAAGCATGCGTCGCGCCGGCAGTCGAGAGCACCGTGCGCAGCGCCTCTTTCGTCGAGGTCTTGCCAACCGAGCCGGTCACGGCGATGACACGGGCGTGCAAGCGCGCGCGTGCCGCGCGGCCGAGCCGTTCCAGAGCGGCGAGCGTATCGTGCACGATGAAGCAGGCGCCCTTGCCGATGAGCGCGTCGGCACGCATTTCGTCGACGACGCAAGCTGCGGCGCCGCGCTCGAAAGCCGCGCTGACATAATCGTGTCCGTCATTGTTCTCGCCCCTGATCGCAAAGAACAGGTCGCCTTTTTCCAGCGTGCGCGTATCGATCGAAATGCCGCTGACCTTCGCAGGCAAGCCCCCGCTGGCGCGCGCATCGAGCGCGCCAACGAGCGCAAGGCCTGTCCACAAAGGAGCGCTCATGCGGCGTGCTCCCGCAGCACTTCACGGATCGCCTCGTGATCTGAGAAGGGCAGCACCTTGTCGCCGACGGTCTGTCCTGTTTCATGACCCTTGCCGGCAACAACGAGGACGTCGCCGGCGCCCAGCTCGGCGATACCAGCGGCAATTGCAGCGCGGCGGTCCCCCATCTCAAGGACTTTGTCTGCGGCGACTCTGCGCGCACCTGCCAGAATCGCCGCCCGAATATCAGCGGGGACTTCCGAGCGCGGATTGTCATCAGTGACGATCACGACATCGGCTCCCCGCGCCGCGATCTCACCCATCAGAGACCGCTTGCCGCGATCCCGGTTTCCGCCGCACCCAAAGACGACGATGAGACGTTGGCGCGCCAGCGCACGTAAGGCTGCAAGCGTCTTTTCCAGCGCGTCGGGTTTATGCGCATAATCGACAAAGATCGGCGCGCCCGCGCGCGTGCCGATGAGTTCAAGTCGCCCGGGCGCGCCCTGCAGCTTTTCGAGGGCAGCGAACACACGCTCGGGAGCGTCACCGGTCGCGATACACAGCGCGGTCGCGACAAGTGCATTCGATGCCTGGAATGAGCCGGCGAGGGGCAGGCGCACGGAATAAGTCCTGCCGTCGTGTCCGATGGAAAGCCGCGTAGCGAGGCCATCGGGCTCGTGTGACAGAAGGCGCAACGTATCGCCGCGTGCGCCGACGCTCATCACCTTGAGAGCGCGCTTCTCGCAAGCGGCCATCACCTTCGCTGAAACATCGCCGTCCGCATCGATGATTGCCGGCTGCCCCGGCTGCAGCAGCACTTCGAACAAACGCAGTTTCGCCGCGAGGTATTCTTCGAGGCTGGCGTGATAATCAAGATGATCACGCGAGAGATTGGTGAAAGCGCCGGCGGTGAGGCGCACGCCGTCAAGGCGCCGCTGCTCCAGTCCATGCGACGACGCTTCCATCGCGAGATGCGTGACACCATCCTGCGCAAGCTTCTGCAGCGTCTCGTGCAGAGTCACCGGATCAGGGGTCGTCAGCGAGCCATAAACGAAGCGCGAGGGTGCCACGATGCCGATCGTGCCGAGCGAAGCGGCGGCATGGCCGAGGTCCGCCCATATCTGCCGCACAAACGCGGCAACTGAGGTTTTGCCGCTCGTGCCCGTGACCGCGACGATCGTCGCCGGTTGGCGCGGATGAAGCGCCGCCGCGGCGTGCGACAATGCCGCGCGCACATCCGGCACTACGACCGTTGCGACGTTGGCTCTTGCAGTTTGAAACGGCCGCTCCGCGACAATCGCCACCGCGCCGCGCGCGATCGCCTCATCCGCGAATGCAAGCCCATCGGCCCTGCTGCCCGGCACGGCAAAAAAAACAGAGCCCGGCACGACCTTGCGGCTGTCCGCGGTGATCGCGTCGATATCCAGCATGAGCTCCGCCGCGCCGGGAACGGCCGGCAGGAGATCGCGAAGGCGCATCAATGCCCTCCGTGGGTCGCCGCCGCAGGCACATTCGCCATCCCGTAGCCGAGCTTCGCGAGCAGCGGGAAAGGCTGCGCCGGTGGGTCGAAACGCGACGGCAGACCGAAGAGAGGGCCAAGCCGCTCGATGACACGGCCGGTCACGGCGCCTGCATTATAGGCTGCCGTATGATACCCGCCGTCCTGAGGCAAGGCCTGTGGCTCGTCGAAGAGGACGAGCATGAGGTATTTCGGCTTGTCGGCAGGTGCGATCGCCATAAACGTCGTGAACACCTTGTCTTTCGAATAATGGCCGTGAATGATCTTGTCGGCCGTACCGGTCTTGCCGCCGATGTAATAGCCGGGAATATTGGCGAGTTTCGCGGAGCCGATCTCGGCGTTGAGCCGCAGGAGATAGCGCATGGATTCGCTGACCTCCGGCCGCACGACACGCACCGCGTCCTTCTGTGCTTCCTCTTCGCTCCGCTTCAGAAAAGTCGGCTTCATCATCATGCCGCCATTGACAAGCGCGCCGACCGCCATCAGCGCCTGCAGGGGCGCTACATTGAGGCCCTGACCGAAAGCAATGGTCATGGTATTGAGTTCGCTCCACCGCTTCGGGATGAGCGGCTCGGCATTTTCCGGCAATTCGGTTCGCAGCCGATCAAGCTGGCCCATCCTCTTCAGGAAAGCTTTATGGCCTTCGACACCGACCATCAGCGCCATGCGCGCCGTGCCGATATTCGAGGAATGCGTGAAGACTTCCGGCACGGTCAGAATGCGGTGCGTCGCGTGAAAGTCGTGAATGGTGAAACGGCCGAAGCGCAGGGATTGCCGTGCGTCGACGCTCGAGCGCAGCGTCACCTTGTTGAGTTCGAGCGCCATAGCGATCGAAATCGCTTTGAAAGTTGAACCCATTTCGTAGACGCCGACCGCGAGCCGGTTGATGTACTTCAAATCGCGCGGATCGACAGGATTATTGAGATCGAAATCAGGGAGCGAAGCAAGGGCGACTACCTCTCCGGTATTGACGTCGAGGATCGCGCCGGCGCCGGCTTTCGCACGATATTTCTCGATACCTTTTGCAATCTCATCACGCAGGCCGTAGGTGAGCCGCAGATCAAGCGAGAGCTGGATCGGCTTCAAGCCCTCCGGCGTCAGATTGAAGCCGGCGTTATGCAGATCGGCGAGTCCCTGCCCGTCGATGTATTTTTCGATACCTGCAATGCCGACATTATCGAGATTGGCGAAGCCGAGCACGTGCGCGGCGACCGGACCGTTCGGATAGACCCGCTTGTTCTCGGGAAGAAAGCCCACTCCCGGCAACCCGAGATGATAGACTTCCTGCTGCTGTTTGGGGGTGATGCCGCGCTTCACCCAGACAAAACCCTTGCGGGAGGCGAGTCTGTCGCGAAGTTCGCGCGCATTGACCTCCGGCAGCACGGCCGTCAGCAACTCCGTTGCCTCGTCCTTGTCGATGATGCGCCGGGGTTCCGCGAATACCGACATGACTTTCACGTCGGTTGCGAGAACTTCGCCGTTGCGGTCGAGAATGTCGGGTCGTGCGCCCGAAAGCGCGTCCGCCGCGGCACGACGGATACTTTGCGGGTCGGGCTTCAAGCCGAGATAGATCAGCCGGACGTTGATCGTGGCAAACAGACAGACAAAGCAGAGCGCGATCACCCGGACGCGGCTGCGGCCTTTGTCGAGATTGGTTGAAAAGAGGCTCCTGAAGAAGCCCCGCGCGGGGCTGCGCGGCGAGAGCGGCGGATCGGTAAATTCCTTCTCGTTCGATTCGGTTTCAGGCGCGTGCTTTGTCATCGCACAGCTCCGGGAGTCGTTGCGGAAGGAGCGGTCTTGCCACGCGGCGTATTCGTCGGTTCGGCGAGACCGAGAGTCTCAAGCTTGCGTCCGATCGTGTCGACGCGTGCCGGCTTGTCGGGAAGCGTGCCTGCAGAGACGATCTGATTCAGCGAGAGAGGCTGCAGATCGAGGTATTTGGTCGCGAGCTCCTGGATGCGCTCAGGGCGGGCAAGATGCGACCACTCCGCCCGCAACACACCGATCGCGTCACGATTGGCCTGATTGTCATGTTTCATCTTGTTGATCTGCTCGGCGCGATAGATCGTTTCGTACTTTATCGTGTACGCGTAGACGGCAGAGCCGACCAAAGCTGCGATCGCAAGGATGTTGAGAAAGCGGATCATCGGCGGCCGCCTTTTACATGATCCGGCAATGATGCGAGTTTTTGCAGCGCGGCATCCGATCCTTGTGCCGGCGCCAATGTGCGGATGCCGAAACGCAGTTTCGCCGATCGCGCGCGCGGATTCGCGGCCATTTCAGCTTGATCGGGCAGGATCGGCTGACGGCCGGGCGCGATAAAGGTCGGCTCCGCCGGTGGGACCTCGCCAGGCAAGAGACGCGAGGATGCACGCCCGCGTCCGGAGCGATGTGCAAAGAATTGCTTGACGATGCGATCTTCCAGCGAATGGAACGTGACGACGGCAAGCCGTCCTTCTGCTTTCAGAACGCGTTCCGCTTGTTCGAGTGCGCGCACCAGTTCGCCCAGTTCATCGTTCACTGCGATGCGCAGCGCCTGGAACGTGCGCGTCGCCGGATGAATGTCCGTCGGCTTATGCGGTAGGATCCGCGCGACAAGATCGGCGAGTGTTTTTGTTGATGTGAACGGCGCGGATTTCCGATCACCGACGATCGCACGCGCGATGCGCCGTGCCATGCGTTCTTCGCCATAATGGAAGAGAATATCGGCAAGATGCTCTTCCTCCGCTTCGTTGATGAGATCGGCGGCGCTCTTGCCACTCTTTTCCATGCGCATATCGAGCGGACCGTCGAGCCGGAACGAGAAACCGCGGTGGGCTTCGTCGAGCTGCATGGACGAGACGCCGATGTCGAGAACGATGCCCTCGAAAGGCGCAAACGCCTGCGCCGCCTCGGCGAGATCGCCGAAGCGCTTCTCGAGCAGCGTCAGGCGACCGGCGAATTCCGCAACCAGCGCCTCGCCTGCCGCAATCGCCGCCGGATCCCGATCGAGCGCGACAACCCGCGTTCCCTCAGTCGCGAGGATTGCACGCGTATAGCCGCCTGCCCCAAATGTCGCGTCGAGATAGAGGCCATCCGGCTTAACGGCGAGCGCTTCAAGAGCGCGCTCGCGGAGCACGGGAATGTGTCGGGCCGGTCCGCCAGCAGCGCCGGGAGGAGCGGCGCCGCGGCCTTTGATCATTCCCGTGCTCCTCGCGGCGCTTGCGCATCGACCGCATGTCCGGCCGCGGATCGGGCGCCGAGTTCCCTTCGCATGTTGCGCAACCTCGCTTTGGCCTCGTCGAGGTGCGAACGGAAGCGGCTCGGCTCCCAGATCTGGAACTTGTCGCCCAAGCCGACGAACACGACATCCGAGGAAATCCCCGCATGCGCCTTCGCCGCGTCGCTTAAGCTGATCCGCCCTTCCGGATCGATCTTCAAGATCTCGCTCGTGCCCATGAGCGCGGTCGAGAACACATCGCGTTCCAGCGAATAGGGCGGGTGCATGTCGAGAAGGCTGTCGATCTCCTTCAAAAGCGCGTTGCCACCGCAATCCAGCGCCGCCGCATGAAGCGAGGGATGGAGATACAGGCCTTCGAACCCATCCCGCATGAGGACCGAGCGGAACGGCGCCGGGATCGAAACCCGCCCTTTGGCGTCGAGCCTGTTCGTGAAGTGCGAGACGAAACGCTCTAAGCCGCCCACCCGAACGCTCACACGAAAGCAGCACGCGATCCGTCCCGATCGGGTTGTGTCGCCATGCGCCGATCGCCCCCGATAGGGCGTGGCGCGACGGACGCCCGACAGAAACTCGAAACGGGATGGTTTGGGATAACATGGGAAAGCTTGGGCGTCAACGTAAACGCCGCTTTGTGCACAGCTTCGGCGGCACGGTCCATTAGGCTTTGCTAAGGTTAAGGCCGCGTTGATGAATCGGGCCGAATTGCCCGTCTGTGTCGCGT
>JAXDNH010000122.1:0-9922 GCA_034669525.1 Methylobacteriaceae bacterium
CGCAGGATCTCTCGCCGCGCGGCTTCGACGCGATCGCCAACATCGTGATGCACGGCACGTTTTACGTGACCCACGCGGTCGGCAGGCGCTGGATTGCCGGCAAGCACAAGGGCAGCGTCGTCTCGATTGCGGTCACGTGGGTTCGCAACGGCGGACCCTTCGTCGTCCCCTCCGCGATGAGCAAGGCGGCGATCCACGCCATGACGATGTCGCTCGCAACCGAGTGGGGACCCTATCGCGTCCGCCTCAACGCCATCGCGCCCGGTGAGATTCCGACTGAGGGCATGTCGAAGCGGCTCAATCCCGGCGAAGATCCGGGCGCCCGCTCGGCCCGCGTCAATCCGATGGGCCGGGCCGGCCGCATGGAGGAATTGCAGAATCTCGCGACCTTCCTCCTCTCCGATGGCTGCGACTGGCTGAACGGCGAGCTCATCGCGATGGATGGCGGCCAGGCGCTGGCGACCGGCGGGAACTTCTATGCGCTGCGGGAATGGAGCGATGCGCAGTGGCAGGCGGCGCGCGATTCGATCAAGGCGTTGAACGAACGCGACCGCACGCAGCGCAGCGCCTGAGCCCTGTGTGGCAGGCGCGCCACATCTGCTGGCTCAAACGGATGTTTGAGGCCGAAAGGGCGCAGTCGTTCTTGCCAACGGCCAAGCTTTTGCGAGAATGGAGCAATGACGCGGCTCTGCCCGCGAAGCAGCAGTTTAGAATTCTGAGGAAAATGATGCGACGAAAGCTCGCCGCGGTCACGGGTGCGGCCTTTGGCCTGATGCTCGCGGCCAACCCCGCCAGCGCCGAAATCGACCTTCTCACCCGTCTGCTCGGCGGACGCCCGCTGGGGCAGGCCGCGCCGCGCGACACGGTGCGCATCGACACCAGGTACAAGGCCGGCACGATCATCATCTCGACGAGCCAGCGCCGCCTCTACTATGTCAACGGCGACGGCACCGCGATTCAATACGGCGTCGGCGTCGGCCGCCGCGGCTTCGAGTGGTCGGGCACCAAAGTGGTCTCGCAGAAACGCGCCTGGCCGAGCTGGACGCCGCCGGCGGAGATGCTACGCCGGCGCCCGGACCTGCCGCGGCATATGGCAGGCGGCATCAACAATCCGCTCGGCGCGCGGGCCCTGTATCTCGGCTCGTCGCTGTACCGCATTCACGGCTCGAATGAGCCGGAGACGATCGGCGAGGCGGTATCGTCGGGCTGCATCCGAATGACCAACAACGACGTGATCGACCTTTACAGCCGCGTGCGCGTCGGCACGCGCGTGGTTGTGATGCGCTGAACGGGGGCGTCCAGCGGGGCAGAAAGGGCCGGGAAACCGGCCCTTTCTTGTTTTCAGGCCGCGCTTTTCGATTTCGATCGTGACGTCCCGATTGAGCGCGCGGAATGCAGCTTCGATCTGCTCGACAGGCGATGCGTCATCGATGCGAAAGAGGCTGTCGACCTGTTCGGAACTCCATTTAAGCCGGCGCGCCAGCTCGTCGCGGGAGACCTTGGCTGCCCGCAGTTCGCGATAAAGCTGTATCTTGAATGCGGTTAGAAGCGGCAGCGACACAAAGTCCCCTTCCCGCTTCGGCTCTGGCGCGGGCACATCCACCTCGTCGTCCATCATGCTCGCTATCGCCGTTTCGATCGCATCAACGGCATGATGCAGCGCCTCCGTGCGGGTGTCGCCATATGTCAGCGCCCCTTTTCCCCGCACATCGGCAACTCAGTCACGAACTCGCCCGCCTGACGATCAGATGACCGGAGCCCCCTTCTTCGCCTCGAACGTACACCCCTGGGCAGCCAACCACCTCTTAAGCTCCTGCGCGTTAACCGAGAATTTTTAGCTCATGTGAGGTCAAGAATTCACTTTGCGCCGACGATCTCGTGTCAGCGGACGCCAGAACGGTCTCGCGACAGCCCCTTTACCCCAAGCTCGGCGAGATATGCAGCCCACCTCGTCTCGTACTCGCTTCCGAGCTCGTGCAGGTAGCGCCAGCTGTAAATGCCGGTTGAATGCATGTCGTCGAAGACAAGCCGCACGGCATAATTGCCGACCGGCTCGACCTGGATGATCGCGACGTTCTGCTTGCCCCCGACCGTCTTTCGCTCGGCGGCCGAATGCCCCTGCACCTCTGCGCTCGGGCTCATAACGCGGAGATATTCCGCGGATAACTCGAACGGCTCGCCTGCATCGAAAGACAGCGCGAGCTTGCGGCCCTTGTCCTTCAGCCGGATTTCGGTCGGCCACGGCTCATTCGTCATCGCTGCTTCTCAAGTCGGCAGGGGCGGCATCCCCCCTCGAAGACGGGGGCGCCGCCGACGGTTCGGCAGACTAGCTCCTCACGAGAGTCGTACAAGGCTCGGAGGGCCTTTCGGCGTTCCTCCAATGAGCCTATATAAAGCTCATGTTGCGGACGGATTTTGCGACGCCCGAAGGGGACCTGAACGGCTTGACCACGCCGGCCAAGCCGCCGCTCGTCGACCCGTTTGGCCGCGCCATCCGTTATCTCCGCGTCTCCGTCACCGACCGCTGCGACTTCCGCTGCGTCTATTGCATGGCGGAAGACATGACCTTCCTGCCAAAGCGAGACCTGCTGACGCTCGAAGAGCTCGACCGGCTTTGCTCCGCTTTCATTTTGCGCGGCACCAAAAAGCTGCGCATTACCGGCGGCGAGCCGCTGATGCGGCGCGATGTGATGACGCTGTTCCGGCAATTGTCGCGTCATTTGCAATCGGGTGCGCTCGATGAGCTGACTCTGACCACCAACGGCTCGCAGCTCGTCAAATATGCGAAGGAACTCGTTGATTGCGGCGTTCGCCGCATCAATGTGTCCGTCGATACGCTTGATGCCGCCAAATTCCGCTTCCTGACCCGCCGTGGCGATCTTGCGCGCGTGCTCGAAGGCATCGAGGCGGCGCAAGACGTCGGGCTCGCCGTCAAGATTAACGCCGTCGCACTGAAGGATGTGAACGAGGACGAGTTCGTGTCGCTCGTCGAATGGTCGCATGGGCGCGGCATGGACGTCACCTTTATCGAGGTGATGCCTCTCGGCGAGATCGACGGCCAACGCGTCGATCAATACATTCCGCTGACGCAGGTGCGCGCGCAACTCGCGGAGCGTTTTACGCTCGAGCCGATTGCTTACGCGACCGGAGGGCCTGCGCGCTACATGCGCGCCAAGGAGACGGGCGGGCGCATTGGCTTCATCACGCCGCTCACGCACAATTTTTGTGAATCGTGCAATCGCGTGCGCGTCACCTGCACGGGCACGCTGTTCATGTGCCTCGGGCAGGAAGACGCTGCGGACTTGCGCACGCCCTTACGCGCATCCGAAGGCGACGAGCTCCTTCACGACGCGATCGAAGCGGCGATCGCCCGCAAGCCGAAGGGGCACGACTTCATCATCGACCGCACGACGCAGATGCCGGCAGTGTCGCGTCACATGAGCATGACTGGCGGGTAGTTAGCGGTGTGCGGCGCACGCCCCTTGTCTGAGAACGCTGCGCAGCAGCGCGTCTCGAAGGATGGCAAAGGGAAGTGCGGTTTCCATCCTTCGAGATGCCGCATCCTCAGGATGGGTCCACCTACCTGATCGGCAGGCAGGTCTTGAACCCTTCCTGCGCGCGATAGGCGGCCTTCAGCGCACGTAGCCAGTGCAAGCACTCCCTGCGGCTTGCGAAGCGCGCGAATTCATCGTGCCAATCCATGACGCCAGGCACCGCGGTTCTCGCCCCCCCGGTAAAATGCCCGAGCCAGATATGCGGCAGCACCGGCACCAACACGGGAGCCGGCACGACCACGACTGGCGCGGGCACGACCACGACGGGCGGCGGGACAACCACACTAAGATCCGCCGCGAAGCCGGGGAGAGATCCCGCCATCATCGCGGAGATCCCCACGGCCGCAGCCAAAACACCTGTTCTCTTCATGCATCGCTCCGGGCGGGAGATGTCACCGATCGACGCGCGCGAAGCAAGTCCCCCGCGCCCGCCGGTGCTTCCGTAAACCATAACGGAAAATTGCCGACCTCATTGAAGCGTGACCCGCGGGTTTTTACACCTCGTCAACCGTGCCGGAGCACGTTTCGCGCACGCGAAAGCTCAACGGAGCGGCACGCAAGCCTCCGCTCCGGCGAGCGGCGCCCGGTTCGAGAGCCGCAATGAGTAGGAGTGCTTGAATGGTTCGCAGACTGCTTCTGTCCACGGCCGCCGCGGCGGCAATGATCGGCTCGGCCGCAGCCGCCGATCTGCCGTCCCGCAGGCCGCCCCCGCCGGTCGCCTACGTGCCGCCGGTTCCGATCTTCACCTGGAGCGGCTTCTATGTCGGCGTGAATGCCGGCGGCGCCCTCCGGGCAAACAACAACACCGGCTTCAACAATGCGGTGTTCTTCGGCGGCGCCGCCCCGTTCGTCGGCCTTGGCGTCGCCAACAACACCGGCAACAGCACCCGCTTCATCGGCGGCGGCCAGGCCGGATTTAACTGGCAGATCAACCAGTTCGTGCTCGGTGTTGAAGGCGACGGCCAAGCCCTTGTCGGCAGTAATAGCAACAATAGCAATTTTGGTGGTAACGGCAACAACGGCAACAACATTGGGTTCCTCGGCACCGTGCGCGGTCGCGCCGGCGTCGTCTTCGATCGTTTCCTGATCTACGGCACCGGCGGTGTCGCTTTCGGCAACACCAACTCGCCGAGGACGGTGATAGGCACCGTCGCGGGCGTGCCGACCTTGTTTACCGCCAATACCGGCAGCAACACCCGCGTGGGCTATGCCGCAGGTGCCGGCGTCGAATACGCCTTCACGCCCAATTGGAGCGTGAAGGCCGAATATCTCTTCAGCGATCTCGGCCGCAACAACCGCACGTTTGTCGATCCGGTCACGGGCGCGGGTTTTGTCGTCCGTCACCGCGAGCAGAATCACATCGCCCGCGCTGGCGTGAATTATCGGTTCAGCTGGTTCGCCCCGGCTCCCGTTCTCGCCCGCTACTGAGCGAAGATAACAAAGCTAAAGGCCCGGCCTCGCGCCGGGCCTTTTGGAGGGGCAATTCTGCCTCTTGATTAGACGTAATCTGGCCAGGCATTCGGCATTTGTTGCACCTGCGTCACGCGGCTGGGAATACCAGGCAGAATTACCACTCTAGCGTTGCAGTAAGCGCTCCATGGTTTAGGCTCCCCTCATCTTGGTTCGTGGAAAGGGAGCTCCAATGCTTCGCAAACTTCTTCTCTCGTCCGTGGCTGCGACGGCGATGGTCGGCTCCGCTCTTGCCGCCGACCTGCCTTCGCGCAGGGCCCCGCCGCCGATGCTTCCAGTCGTCCCGCTCTTCACCTGGACCGGCTTCTACATCGGCGTGGATGGCGGTTATGGCTGGCAAAATATCCGTGAGACCGGCATCTTCGGCGGTCTGGCGCAATACCAGCTGAACTATCGCGCCAGCGGCCCCGTCGGCGGCGGCCACGTCGGATTCAACTGGCAGGTCAACCAGTTCGTCTTTGGTATGGAAGGCGATGTCCTGGGAACCAGCATGCGGGTGAACGGTCCGCTGAACATCTTTCTGTTCAACAACGCCGTGTGGCGGTCGGGCATCGAAGGCTCGATCCGTGGCCGGATCGGCATCGCTTTCGACCGCTTCATGCTCTACGGCACAGGCGGTGTCGCCTTCGAAACGTTCCGTCTGCGCCAGAACTTCCTGTTTGCGCCGGGTTTTGCAGACACCTTCACCCCGAGCCGCGCCGGTCTGACTGTCGGCGGCGGCGTCGAATACGCCTTCACCAACAACTGGCTAGGCCGCGTCGAGGGGCGCTACAGCGACTTCGGCACGTTCAATAACGCCTCCGTCCTCCTTCCCGGGCTGTTCTACCGCCAGCGCGTGACGGAAACCAAGATCACCGGCGGCATCTCCTACAAGTTCGACTACGCGGCTCCGGCGCCGGTCGTCGCCCGCTACTGATCGTCATCGTCGTCGTCGGAAAGCCCGGCCCTCGCGGCCGGGCTTTTCTTTTGCGGCGCAGGTTGCGGCGGAGGGTCTTGGCGTGGCATCGACCCCGCAATGCTCCCGCCCCCTGCCCCGCGCATCTCGTTCGTCAGCCTCGGCTGCCCGAAGGCGCTCGTCGACAGCGAGCGTATCCTCACGCGGCTGCGCGCCGAGGGCTACGAGCTTGCCCGCACGCATGCCGGCGCCGATGCGGTGATCGTCAACACCTGCGGTTTCCTCGATAGCGCCAAGGCGGAATCCCTCGAGGCGATCGGCGCCGCGCTCAACGAGAACGGCAAGGTGATCGTCACCGGCTGCATGGGCGCTGAGCCCGACTCCATCCGCGCGGCGCATCCGAACGTGCTCGCGGTGACCGGTCCGCAGGCCTACGAATCGGTGCTGGAGGCGGTGCACGCTGCCGTCCCGCCGGCGCACGATCCGCGGATCGATCTCATGCCGCCGCAGGGCATCAAACTCACGCCGCGGCACTATTCTTATCTAAAAATTTCAGAGGGATGCAACAACAGGTGCAGCTTCTGCATCATCCCGAAACTGCGCGGCAATCTTGTCTCGCGGCCCGCCGCCGAAGTGCTGCGCGAGGCCGAGCGGCTGGTCAAAGCCGGCGTCAAGGAGCTTCTCGTCATCTCGCAGGACACGAGCGCCTACGGGGTCGATCTGCGTTATGCCGAGAGCGCGTTCGGCGGCCGCGCCGTGCGGGCGAAGTTCATCGATCTCGCCCGCGAACTCGGGCAGCTCGGCGCCTGGATCCGCCTCCACTACGTCTATCCCTACCCGCATGTCGACGAGGTGATCGGCCTGATGACCGAGGGCTTGGTCCTGCCCTATCTCGACATCCCCTTCCAGCATGCTTCGCCGAGCGTGCTGAAAGCGATGCGCCGGCCGGGCAATCAGGAGAAGACTCTCGATCGGATCCGTGCCTGGCGCGCCGCCTGCCCGGATCTGGCGATGCGCTCGACCTTCATCGTCGGCTTTCCCGGCGAGTCCGAAGACGACTTTTCGCTCCTGCTCGACTGGTTGTCGGAGGCCAGGATCGACCGGCTTGGCGCCTTCAAATATGAGGCGGTGGCGGGCGCGCCGGCCAACGATCTCGGCCTGCCCAGCGTGCCGGACGAGGTGAAGGCGCAGCGCTGGCACAGATTGATGGCGCATCAGCAGAAGATCAGCGCCAAGCGTCTCGCCGCCAAAGTCGGGCGGCGGCTCCCGGTGATCATCGACGCGCCGGGAACTTCCGTTTCAAAGGGCCGCAGCCAGTTCGATGCGCCGGAGATCGACGGCGCCGTGCATGTGACGTCGCGCCGGCCGCTGCGGGCCGGTGACATCGTCTCGGTGAAGATCGAGCGGGCCGACGCCTACGATCTGCATGGGGTGGCGGTGTAGGCCACCTTCCCGGCCGAGCGAAGCGAGAGCCGGGACCCAGAGCCTGTCCCAACCACGTTGTGGACCCCGGATCGTGCTTCGCGCGTCCGGGGGACGTCGACCGCTACGTCGCCAGCACCGCCGCGCCACCTCTCTGGCGCCCCGCGACCGCCCGCCAAAGACCGGCCGCCGGCACAACGAGCAGCAGATAACAAATCCCGCCGACTTGCAGGCTCGTGTCGATCGAGAAGGCCATACTGGTCAAGACCGCGACGCTGGCGGCGAGCACGCCGCCGGCGCCGTTGATGCCCCAGAACCATGGCATCGGCCGCCGATCGATTTCGCTTACCAAGCGCATGCCCGTCGGAAAACCGAAGCCCATCAGAAAGCCCGCCGGCGCGAGCACGAGAACGGCGAAGCCTGCCCGAGTCAGCAATTGCGCGCTGTCGAGCTGCAGGAGGATCGGCGGCATCCAATAGGGCAGCGCGATGATGTAGAGGGCAGTCACGATCGCCCAGACGAACAGACGCGGCGCGCTATTCAGCGGGAATTTCTCGGAGACGAGGGCACCGATGCCGGTCGCGAGAATCAGACTGAAGAGAACGACGCTTAGCGCATAAACGGGGTGACCGAGGAACACGCTCATTCTCTGCACGAGCGCGATTTCGGTCATCATGAAGCCGATGCCGATGAGCAGAAAATATGCCGTGCCGCCAATTGCGAGTCCCCAGCCGGTATTCTTCACCGCCGAATACAAGGGAACGACGATCGTCCCGACCACAAGGAACGCGGAGATCAGAACCAGCATCGCCAGCGTCAGCGTCGCGACGATGTTGCCGGCATAGACGCCTGCGCTGATGTCGGCGGAGACCGGCCGGCTTCCGAACAGGCGATCAAAGCGCAGCTGATTGAAAAAGAACGGACGTGCATCGTAAGACGGGGTGAGGTCGAGATAAGACTTGTCCGTCGCTGCACGCAGCTGCGCACGGTCAGGTGCATCAACGATGCTTTGCAGGAGCGGCGAAGCGCTCGCCTCTCCCGGGCTTATCAGAACGCTGAAACCGAGGTCGGTAACGGCCTTCTTCAAGACGGCAAGCGCTTCGGGTGAAAATGCCGATTTGGACACGACGATCGTCGCAATGTTTCCGCCCGACGCGAGAAACAGATGGGTGCGCGGATCCTTGATGCCCAAATCGAGCAAAGTTGCCGTGGCGAGAGCGACCATCCGGCCGGTTTCGTTGACCTCGCCCGGTGCATACCAACGGCTGACGGTGAAAACGCCGTTCGGGTTGAGACGGCGCAGAAAGATCTGCCAGGCCTCGACCGTGTACAATCCGTTCTCGGTCAGCGTATAGGCGCCAGCACCGGTCGCCGCCCATGTATCGATGAGACTCATCTGAATGATATCGAAGCTACGGTCGGTGCGAGCGAACCAGGAGCGCGCTTCATCGACGGCAAAACTAATGCCGGGGAATTTGCTGATCGCGGTATAATCGGCGTAGCGGCGGGTCAAGAGATCGACGAGAATGGGATTGATCTCGACGCCGATGACGGATTTTACCCCGAACAGGCGCGCCGACAGAAGGTCACGGCCGCCGCCGACGCCGATCACCGCACCGGCGTCAAGTGCGGGCAGATGGTAGGCGAGGTTGCTGATGTCGTAACGCAGGAAGCTGACATCCTCGATGTTGCCGCTGAACTTGTACATGCTGGTTCCGGCCGAGCCATCGAGCGTCATCCATTGCTGCCGGATGATGTAAGGCGGCATGCGAGGTGAAGGCCCCCACATTGCGGGCTCGCTTTCGCGGTCATGGGTGAGCGTCACACGCGAGAAAGAATTCCAGCCCTGGAACGCGAAGGTTTTGGGCGTTTCGATTCCATCCTTGACATAAGAGGGGTAAATGCCGCGATCGGTGAGCGGATTGAAAATGGCGAGCAAGAGAATCGCGACCAACAAAGGCAGCCGGTAGCGCAACTCGGGGGCGCCCCGCGGCGCAGCGAAAAGCTGGGTCGTGCTGCGGGCGGCCGCAAACAGCGACGCCGCGGCAGCGCCAAGCGCCGCGATCCACAATATCGCGGTCGGTCCGCTCGCAATGTTCAGAACCAGCAGCACACCGATGCATCCGACCGCCGCGCCGACGAGATCGACGCCGTAGACGATGCCGATCGGATACGGGCTGCGGGTCAGTGCGAGGCTGACGATCACGCCTGAGAAGAAGAATGGAATGGCGAGTGCGATGGCGAGCTCGGCCCAGGCGAAAAGCGACGTCAGCGAGCCAGTCGAACTCGTCACCAACGTCATTTGGATAAGCAGCGTGACGATCGTGCTGAGCGCGAAATAAAACGAGTTCCGCGCCAGGACATCATTGAGATTGAGCCGCGAAAGACTTTCACTGCGCAGATAGACCCAAACGGCACCGCCGGTGAGGCCAAACATCCCGATGCTGATAATGAAGAAGGCGAGATGATACCAGGAGGTCACCGAGACGATGCGCGTCTCGATAATCTGCAACATCAAGGTCGCGGCGGTAATCGCGAAGACGCCGCCATAGAAGCAGAGACTTGTCAGACGCGCCGGTTC
>JAXDNH010000123.1:0-3321 GCA_034669525.1 Methylobacteriaceae bacterium
GGCGTTCACGTAATCGATCGCCCGCGGCGGCAGGCCAGCGTCGGCGTGTGCCTGCGACATGCAGGAAGCTGCGCCATCGACATCCGGCCGGACGGGATCGCTGGCATCGCTCGTTGTACCGTAGCCCGAGAGAATGGCGATCGGAGTCGCGCGCCGCGCTCGCGCGACATCGGCTGCCTCAAGGATGAAAATCCCGGCGCCGTCGCCAAGGCTCATGCCGTTGCGGTTCTTCGAAAAAGGCCGGCATTTGTCGGGGGTGAGCACGCGCAAAGCTTCCCACGATAACATGGTGCCATTCGTGATCGAGGCCTCGGACCCGCCAACGATCGCGCGGTCTATCAGGCCCGCGCGGATCATTTGCATGGCGATTCCGATCGCCTGGGTGGCCGACGAACAAGCGCTCGCAACCGCGAAGGTCGGCCCGTGGCAACGGTAGCGCATGCCGACTGTTGCGGGGCCAGCGCTGGCAATCAATCGTGGGACGGTCAGTGGTTCGGGCCTGACGTTTTCCTGCGTGTACAGACGATAGGCGCCATCATCGACGGTCGTTATGCCGCCGATTCCGGTTCCGATGATCACGGCGGTTCGAGGCCCCTGCGGTTCGTCACGCGAGAGGCCGGCCTGGTTCATCGCCTCGTCAGCTGCCGCGACCGCATATTGCGTGAATGGATCGCAGAGCGGCCGCATGGCTGGCTCGATGTAGTCGGTCGAATCGAAGTCGCGCACTTGGGCCGCGATCTTCACCCGTCCCTTGTAAGGCCGCGGCAGGATGAGCTCGCGTATCTGGGTGACACCATCACGTGCGGCGGCCCAGAGCTTGTCTGCACCTACTCCCGCCGCCGAAATGGCCCCTATGCCAGTGATAACGACCTGTCTGGCTTCAGCCATTCGCGGCTTTCTCTTTCTCTTTCTCTTTTTCTCTGTCTTTTTCTTTGTCTTTTTCCTTGATGATGTGAACGGCGATCGCATCGATCAGGCCCTGGACGTCCTTGGCATCCTGAAACGAGCCGTCCATCGGAATGTAGACGTCGAACTTCTCTTCGATCGCCGTCAGAATCATGACGATATCGATCGACTTGAGATCGAGGCTCTCGATCGTCGCGTCAGGCTGAACCTTATCACGATCGACCATGCCTTCTTTGACGATCACCTCAACAATGTCGTCGACAAGCTGAGCCTTGTCCTGAACTTGGGTCTCCAAAACCACCCCCCGGTAAGCATAATGCGGGCTCGCCAACGGAGCCCCGGTTGCATATCCTACGCCGCACCAACGTCATGCCGCGCAGCGCGATTTTAATCGGGTCGGTTGTCCCATCGGCACATGCGGGGCGACGCGTCAACCAGACCGCTCAGCGCCCCACCAGACCCGGGTCCTCCCCTGGAGCATTGGGACGCGCCCTCGTTAGAACTTTCGGCCGATAAAGGGAAGCCCGGAGATACGCCGCTTCTCACGTTGTCGCCACCGCAGGTTCCCCTGGCCGCGGCAGAAGCCGGCCGAAATCTACTGCCCGGCCGCCTCTATGCTGATGCTGGACCAGGGCAATTCCGGCGAGGAATTCCGCAATGATCAACAATCCGACCAGCATAACAAGGTGGGGGTCAAGACGCACCAGCGACTCCGCGGCGACGAGAATCCCGATATGCACGGCCGGGACTGCAATGATCACAGCGCTTGCCGCCATCGAGCGCCGGCCCGTCGCATTGCCGACAGCCAGGACCAAACCGATGCCCAAAAAGGCATGCGAAAGGGCGAGCATCGGGATGGCGAACCGCTTCGCGGCCTCCGAACTCCATTCTGCCATGCGGCTACGTTCGAGGTGCAGCCATTTCAACTGGAACATGAACTCCGAAAGCGGCAGTTCGAAAAAACCGCGCCAGCCGCGAGGCGGAAGTTCACCACTGCCTTGCATGGACAGTGGGATCGCATTCTCATCGAATTCTGCCACGCGGGCTTTCTGTGCGCCTTCCGGCAGGATCTCGATCGAACCATGGCTCAAGATCATGACGACGCCCGTCTCGTTGCGGCGGAATTCCGCTTGGTCGGCTTTGATGACCTCCTCCTCCTTCTTCTCCGACGAATATTGCCGGATGAAGATGTTGGCGGCGATGTCGGGCGTGCGCCAGCGCTCGAAGTAGATCGTGCGCCTGCCGTTATCGAGCGTGTAGAAGGTCGCGGGCTCCAGCATGCGGTGATTGAGCGAATTGCGGATGACGTTGATGACGTCATGCATGTTGCCGACGTAGTGCGGGGCGATCCAGCAGGAGATCAGATAACCGAGGACGGCAGCGAAGGCCGCGCAGGTGATGGCCGGAAGGCAAATCGCCCAGACGGAGAGACGCAAGGAGTAAAGCACCGCGATCATGCCCTCGTTCATCATGCGGGCGAATTCGAGGGCGATCGCGACACCGACAGCCATCGGCAGGGCGATATAGGTGACCGTCGGCACGGTGCCGAGAAGCGCCGGCCAAAGCAGGCCGCCGCGCACCGCCGCCGGCGGCAAATAGTGAAACAGCGATGAGAGGATGACCGGCACGCTCAGCGCGACCTGGATGGTCAAGGTGCCGATAAGCACCCGCTTTGCCAGATACCAGTAGAGATGGCGCGGCATGCTAGCGGCCGATCCGCGCCCAGGCGCGTTGCGAGAAGTCGCGCCATGCCGCATCGAAGGCGCGCTTGCCCGGCAGGCTCACCGCCCCCGCCCAATGCGCGAAATAGATTTCGGCGCCGCGCGCATCGATTGGGGCGCCGTCGCGGAAAGTCACACCCTCGGCCTTGTAGAAGCTCTCGTGCGAGGCGTTCGGCACGCATTCATTCAGCATCGCGACCTGCAGCCCACGTCGATGCACGACGAAATTGACGAGCGGCTGCGCAAACAACATGCCGCGCTTACGCACGCTGTGGAAAGTCTTCGCGTCCTCACGAATCGTGTCGATGAAATGCTGCAGGTTCAGAATTTTGTTGGACGCGACGAAGAAGCCGTCGTTGAACAGGCGCGCATTCCTAAGATACGGATATTGCTCGCGCTTGTTGTTGTAGACGTATCCGAAGCTGGGCGAGGCGATCATGAAATCGGCCTTGCCCGGCTGCAGCGCGCCGAAAACCGGACGCAGATCGCGAAACAGGATCACGTCGACGTCGACGTAAAGCACCTCATCGAGAGGCAGCGACAGCGCCTGCAGCTTGCGCAACCGGCGGCGGTGACCGGGGAATAGCGGATAAAGATCGGCTGCAAGGCGGTCGATTTCCGTCGGCTTATCCTCGACGATATCAATCCCGTAGGCGGCGACGGCACGGCGCGTGATCGTCAGGTTGTCGTCGTA
>JAXDNH010000124.1:0-12590 GCA_034669525.1 Methylobacteriaceae bacterium
AAGCCCCGACCGAAGCCCACGCAAAGCTGCCTCGTTCATCTCTCCCGCATCGGCATTTTCACCGTCCGTCATCATGATTTGGCCGCTTCCCATGTCCCTGCCCGTGAAAAAGTACTCTGGCAGACACCCGTAAATGTCTTGCTGAGCGCCAAAAAGATGCAGATTGCGGCATCAGTCAGGTAAGCGGGGCCGGGGCGCATTTTCTCGGCCTTCTGTGGCCGAAAGCCCACACTATGCTTTCGGGAATGTGGTTAGCCCCTGCCGCTCTCCGGATCGGTCGAACCCAGCCGCGGCTGGGGCAAAACTCTTTCGGAGAAGCTAATATTTACGGAGGACCGAGCCCGATATGATCCGTTGCGATCTTGATGGATACGCTCCGGTAGGAGGATTTGAACCGTTGTGGAATTAAATAATCCCATGAAGCCCATATACCCTAGCGCGCCTCTCTCCCCTTATCTCGCCGGTTTGATCGCGGGGCTTGGAGCTGCAGGACTCATGTGGCTTGGCAGGCGACTCCCGGCGGTCCTTAAGCGTCTTCGGAGCACCATTTTCCAAAAATACAAATCCTGAGTTTTTCCAATGGACCGCGCGGGCGAGCGACTCACCGCGGCGGGATCGAATAGGTCCCCGTCGCATGCGCGACCGGCTCATCTGATCCGTCGGGATAGACCCACACCTCGCCGACGGCGAGGCGCTTGCCGAGCTTGATCAGCCGGCATTCGCCGATGAGATCGCGCGCCTGCGGCCGGCGCAGGAAGTTGATGTTGAGATTCGTCGTCACCGCCAGCGCCACCGGGCCGATCTGCGCGAGGATGGCGATGTAGAGCGAGACGTCGCAGAGGCCGAACATCGATGGCCCGGAAAGCGTGCCGCCCGGTCGCAAATGCCGCTCGTCATAGATCAGGCGGACGCGCGCTGTCATCGGCCCGACAGCTTCGATCACGAACTGCCCGTGTCCGCTCAGCAGCTGCGGAAACTCGCGATCAAGGAAGGCGGTGACCTCAGCCGCGCTCATCACCGGTTCGGCCGTCACTTCGCGCCCGCCAGCACGTCGAGCCTCAGCGGCAGAATCTCACCTAGCCAGAGAGCATGCTCGGCGTGATCTTTGTAATCGTTGCCGGTTTCTGGGTGGACGAGGACCGCCAGTCCCTGCCGGTTTAGCATCAGCCAGGGCAGGAAATCCTTGAGCCGGTCCGGCCCGAACAGGATCTGGTACATCGCCCGCGTGTGCGGTCCGACCGGGACATCATGCCAGCGCCCGAGCCGGAAATCCGGGAAGCGCTCGGCCACCTCCTCCCGCAGGCTGGCCGCCCGGTCCCTTGTCGCGGGCTCATAATAGACATGCGCGTGGTAGGCCTTGATTGGGGCATTGGACGTGTCGCTCCGCGCTCCCATCTGCTAATCCTGGCTTGTCGGAATGCCGCCGCTCGCGCGAGGAGACCTTCATGAACGATGAGACGCGCTTTGGCGAGACGGCGGAGGCCGAAGTGCTCCGGGCAGACGCCGGCGGCATCGCGACCCTCACGTTGAACCGGCCGGCGCAACGCAACGCCCTGTCGCTTGGCCTTATCGATGCGCTGCGGGCGAGCGTCGACGCGATCGCGGCAGACCGCCAGGTGCGCGCTCTTGTGCTGACGGCCAACGGGCCGGTCTATTCCTCCGGCCATGACCTCAAAGAGCTCACCGCCCACCGCGCCGACGCCGATCGCGGCCGCGCCTTCTACGCCGAGACGATGCGCCGCTGCGCCTCGCTCATGCAGGCGATCGTCGCCCTGCCCCAGCCGGTGATCGCGGCGGTTGAAGGGGTCGCAACAGCGGCGGGATGCCAGCTTGTCGCCACTTGCGATCTCGCCATTGCCGGACGTGACGCCAGCTTCGGAACGCCGGGCGTCAATATCGGGCTCTTCTGTTCGACGCCGATGGTTGCTCTGTCGCGCAACATCGCGCCGAAACACGCCATGGAATTGCTGCTTACCGGCGAATTAGCCGACGCCGAGACGGCATACCGCATAGGGCTCGTCAACGGAGTCGTAGAAGCCGGCGGCGCCCTTGCGGCGGCACAGGTGCTCGCGCAAACAATCGCGACCAAATCCACCCACGTGGTGGCGATCGGCAAGAAGGCTTTCTACGCGCAACGCGACATGGGTCTCGCGGAGGCTTACGACTACAGCGTCGACGTGATGGTGCAGAACATGCTCGCGCGCGATGCCGAAGAGGGCATCGGCGCTTTTGTGGAAAAGCGCGAGCCGAAATGGCGCGATTGCTGAGCGCGGTGCCGCGGATGAGATTTCTCCCGGCGCTGCTCTGGCTTTGCGCGCCGCTGACGGCCGGTACCGCGCTCGCGCAGGCGCAGCTCAAAACCAAGCCTTACGATGCGATCCAGGCAAGTTACGACCGCGGCGTCGAAAACGATCCGGCGCTGAAGGCGCGCATCGAGACGATCCGGCAGGCCGTCAACGCGCACACGCTCGCGCCGATCGAAGCGATGATTTCGCCGGGCTATGTCCCGCTTTCCTGCACCGTCGATCCGCTCGCGCCGTGCGGCCCAGGCCATTCCAAGGTGATCGGAAAAATGCAGCTGAAGGCCACTGACCGTCTGCGCACTGCGCTTTGTTGCGAGGGCGACGTTCCCGCCGACGTCTCCAAGCAGGACCAGGAGGAGACGGTGTTCGGCTTCTTTGCAACCGTGCTTGAGGAAAATAGCGTCAGCGCGCATCCCGATATTCCAGGGTCCGCCTGCCTGCCTGCGCTTGCAAAATTCGATTATGCGAAAGCCGCCAAAGCGGTGAAGGCCGCCGGGATCGATCCGGAAAATCTGCGCGTCGCCGGGGCGGACATCCAGCTCCGGGAGAAGCCGGCGGAGGATGCTCCCGTCGCGCTTGCAATAAAGCCGGGCGATCTCTTGCCGCTGGTCGTCGAGTTGACGATGAGCATTCCGGCGGGCTGGAACAGCATCGCTCTGCCAAAGGGTGGGCTCGGTTTCACCGATCAGGTCGGCATTAACGAGCTGACGCCGCCGGCAGTCTGCTTCCTGAAGGCTCCGAATGGCGAATGGCAGATCGCGTTCACGATCCAGCGCGGCGGCTGATCATTATTATCATCCCGATGAGCCACGACTTTTATCCCGACGAGACGATCCAGCGCATCCTGAAAAGCGTGCGCACGATTGCGATGGTCGGCGCCTCCAACAACAACGCGCGGCCCTCCTATTTTGTGCTGAAATATCTGTTATCGCGCGGCTATCGGCTGTTCCCGATCAATCCAGGGCTGGCGGGCAAGGACATTTTGGGCGCGCCGGCCTATGCGAAACTCGCCGATGTGCCCGAGCCGCTCGATATGGTGGAAATTTTCCGTAATTCCGCGGCGGCTTCAGGCATTGTCGATGAGGCGCTCAAACTCAATCCGCTGCCGAAAGTGATCTGGATGCAGCTCGGGGTGCGCAACGACGAGGCGGCCACACTGGCAGAAACAAACGGTATCGAGGTCATCATGAATCGCTGTCCCAAGATCGAATATGGCCGGCTTTCCGGCGAAATCGGATGGACGGGAGTGAATTCGCGCATCCTTTCGGCGCGCAAGCCGCAGATGCTACGCGGTTTCCAGAAGTTCACCATCGACCGGCGCTAGCAAGCTCGCGCCGCGCCCCAATTTGTGCGCTAAGCTCCGCTCCCCGGTCGCGCTTTGGACATTCGTGATTTGAACGAACTCGCCCCGACCTGGACAGAAGCGCAGCGGCTCGAGGCGCTCGATAGCTACGGCATTATCGATACGCCGCCGGAGCCCGCCTTCGACGATATCGCCAAACTCGCCGCTCTGACGTGCGATGCGCCGATCGCGCTCGTGTCGCTCGTCGGCAAAGAGCGCCAGTGGTTTAAATCCGAGCTCGGCATCGGCATGCAAGAGACGCCGCGCAGCATGTCGATTTGCGCGACCGCCCTGCGTGAGAAAGAGCTGCTCGTCGTTCCCGATCTCACGCGCGATCCGCGCTTCAGCGATAATCCGCTTGTCACCGATGCACCCCACGTTCGCTTCTATGCCGGCGCGGTCTTACGCACGCCGGAGGGCCTGCCGCTCGGCACGGTTTGCGTGCTTGATCACAAGCCGCGTCCGCAAGGTCTGAAGGAAGGCCAGGCCTTTACGCTACGCGTGCTGGCGCGGCAGGTCATGACGCAGATGCAATTGCGCCGGGCAGTCTTCGAGCGCGAAAAGGCGCTGGGCGAGCAGGAGGACGCGCTCGAAGCGATACGCGAAAGCGAGGAGCGCTTCCGGGTCATTGCCAACAGCGCACCTGTACCGATCTGGGTGACTGCGGCGGCCGGACCGCGCGAATTCACCAATTTCGCCTATCAGGAGTTTCTTGGCGTCTCTTACGAAGAAGCGCTCACCTATGACTGGCGACGTGCGATCCATCCCGACCACCTGCCCCGCATCCTGAAGGAGCAGATCGCGGGCGAGAGTTCCGGCAAGACTTTCACGCTGGAATGCGTGTACCGGCGCGCCGACGGCGAGTGGCGCTGGCTGCGTTCGATTTCGCAGCCGCGTTTCGGCGCGCATGGCGAGCGCAACGGCTTCATCGGCATCGCGCATGACATAACGACTTCGAAGCAGGCCGAGCACGACCTGCAGCAGATGAACCAGCTGTTGGAAGACAAGGTCGCGGAGGCGCTCGCCAAGCAGGCGCAAACCGAAGAGACATTGCGTCAATCACAAAAGATGGAAGCCGTCGGTCAACTCACCGGCGGCATCGCGCATGATTTCAACAACCTGCTCGCGGGAATCGTCGGCTCCCTCGACCTGATGCGGCTGCGCATCGCGGAGGGACGTACCGGGGAACTCGATCGCTATCTCGATGGCGCGATGACTTCTGCCAATCGCGCCGCATCGCTGACGCATCGTCTGCTCGCGTTCTCGCGCCGCCAGCCGCTTGCACCTAGGCCGGTCGATGCGAATGAACTCATCGCCTCGATCGAAGAGCTGTTGCGGCGCACGACAGGTCCTTCCATTCAGATCGAGCTCGGGCTGGAAGCGGGTTTGTGGGCGACGCTCTGCGACCCCAACCAGCTCGAAAACGCCATTCTCAATCTTGTTATCAATGCCCGCGACGCGATGCCGGACGGCGGCCGCGTCCGTATCGAGACGGCTAACGTCCACCTGGATAAAACCGACATCGTAGCGGAGGATGAGGAGAAGCCCGGGCCATACATTTGCATCAGCGTGTCGGACACGGGGGTCGGCATCGATCCCGCGGTCCTCGACAAGGTCTTCGATCCGTTCTTCACGACAAAGCCGCTCGGCCAAGGCACCGGGCTTGGTCTGTCGATGATCTACGGATTTGGCAAGCAGTCGGAAGGACATGCGCGTATTCACAGCGAGGTCGGGCGCGGCACCAGCGTTAAACTCTATCTGCCGCGCCATCAGCGCGCCGAGGAAGAAGCCGCGCCCACACAAGCCGAGCAGATTGAGCGCTCCGCGACTGTGCTCGTCGTGGAAGACGAAGAGATCGTGCGTTCGCTTATTGTCGAAGTTCTGGAGGATATGGGCTATCGCATTCTCGAAGCCGCCGATGGGCCGGCTGGCCTCGCCATCCTGCAATCGCCGGAGCCGATCGCGCTGCTCATCACCGATGTCGGACTTCCCGGCATGAACGGCCGCCAGCTTGCCGATGCCGGACGCGAGCGCCGGCCCGGGCTCAAAACCATGTTCATCACCGGCTATGCCGAGAGTGCGATGCTGAGTTCAAGCAAGCTCGAGCCGGGAATGATCATCGTGACAAAGCCGTTCGCGGTGAATGCGCTCGAGGAGCATATCCGCAAGATGATGCAGGCGTGACGGGCTGGCGTCGCCTCAACTCTCGATCACGATGCGCGGCGCTGCACGTGCGGGCGCGCCTTCGAGCGAGGCCTTCACCTTGCGCGCGATCGCGCGGAAAGCTTGGGCCTGCGCGCTTTCCGGCTCGGCCGCGACCATTGGCCGCCCCGCATCCGAATTTGCGCGGATGACGATGTCGAGCGGCACTTCGCCGAGGAAAGGCACGCCGAGCCGCTCGGCCTCGTGACGCGCGCCGCCATGCGCGAACACATCGGTGCGCGCGCCGCAATGCGGGCAGAGGAAATAGCTCATATTCTCGACAATGCCGATAATGGGCACTTCCGTCTGTTGAAACATAGCGACGCCGCGCCGCGCGTCGATGAGCGCCAGATCCTGCGGCGTCGAAACGATCACTGCGCCCGCAAGCGGCACGTTCTGCGCCAAAGTGAGCTGCGCATCGCCGGTTCCCGGCGGCATGTCGACGACGAGGCAATCGCGTTCGCCCCAGGCCACCTCGCGCAGGAGCTGCGTCAGCGCCGACATGACCATGGGTCCGCGCCACACCATCGCGGTCGTCTCTTCGACGAGGAAACCGATCGACATGATGGCGATGCCATGCACCGCGATCGGCTTCAAGATGCGGCCTTCGAGTTCCGGCTTCCGATTGATGCCGAAAAGCCGTGGCACGGAGGGTCCATAGATGTCGGCATCGAGAAGGCCGATGCGCCACCCTTCCGCGGCGAGTCCCAGCGCGAGGTTGGCGGCAAGTGTCGACTTGCCCACGCCGCCCTTGCCTGAGGCGACTGCGATGATGCGGCTGATGCCGGCAATCTCGCGCTGCGCGCGGGCGGCTTGCGCGCGCGGTCCGGGTTCCCGTGCCGCGGACTGTGGCGGGGCACCGCTTCCCTGCGGGCGTTCCGAAGTCAAGGTGACGATTGCGCTTGCAATGCCGGCCACCCGTTTCGCCGCTTCTTCCGCGGCCGCGCGCATCGGCTCCAGTTCCATCGAACGCTTTGGATCGATGGCGATCGCGAGATAAGCCTTGCCGTCGCGCACGGTGAGGCCGGCGATTGCGCCGGAACGCGGCAACGGCGTCTTGCCGTCCGGCCCGGTGACCGCCTCGAGCGCTTTCAGGACGTCGGCTTCGCTCCCCAGATCAATCTCCGCATTGCTGCGCCCTTATATGGGTAGAGCGACGCGCTCGCCATTGGGCAAACGGAGGCCGCTTGCCTCTGCCCGCCGGTGTGGGGCAGTCTCCCGCCGCATTCCCGGGGCGCGGGACGGCAGAATGGGAAAGAAACGTGAGACTGCCGCGCCGGCGCGCGCTCCTGATTTTTGTTGCCTGCGCGCTGCTTGTGCCGAGCGCGCTCCTGCGCGCGCAAACGGCCGCGCCGCAAAACCTGCCGCATGAAATCCGTATCGCCAGCGAGGGCGCGCGACCACCCTTCAACTATATCGATAATGGCGAACTCGCCGGATTCGAAATCGAGCTCGGGCACGAACTCTGCGCGCGCATGAAAATCACCTGCACGTACGTCGCGCAGGAGTGGGATAGTCTCATCCCGGGTCTCATTGAGCATCAATACGATGCGATCATGGCGGCGATGGAAATTTCCGACGAACGGCGCGAGAAGATCGCGTTTACGAAGCCCTATGTGCGGATGCCGGCGAGCTTTATCGTCAACGCCAAGTCGGACCTGCACGATATCAGCCCCACCGGGCTTGCCGGCAAGACGATCGGCGTCGAAAACGGCAGCCCGGAACAGGCTTTTGCCGAAGACGTCTACAAAAAATCCGAGATCAAGCGCTACGGAAGCCTCGAAGAAGCGATCCTCGATTTAGCCGAAGAGCGAATCGACACCGCGATCGGCGACAAGGATGCGGTCGTCGATTTTCTGAAGAACCGCCGCGAAGGCAAATGCTGCCGCCTGCTTGCCGACGCGCCGCGCGATCCCGCCTATTTTGGCGAAGGGATCGGGATCGGCTTGCGGAAGGAGGATGTTGCGCTACGCGCGGCGTTCGACAAAGCCATCGACGCGGTGATGGCCGACGGAACGTTTGCGAAGATCAGGGCGAAGTATTTTGAGTTTGAGGTGAATTGAGCACCGCCCATGCCGAGTGCCGACGCACAGCGGACATGACCGGACCCAATGCGAGAGGCGCGTCTCGCGCTCACCCCCGCATGGTCTTCGTGGGATAGCTGCTCGCTCTCGCCGATGGGCCCATGCGGGCATACACCTCTTTCGGCACTCCGTAGGCCCGCATTATTCGCGAGCTGTCGTTGAGACCGCATGCCTCGCGCTGCACGACGAAGAGCCAGAGCGCATATCCCGCCTGTTCGACCAGGCTATCGCGGATTTCTCGATCGGAATTGGCCATCCGCGGGCATGCGGCAAGCGCCTCGAGCGCGCCCTCAAGCCGCCGGCCAAGTCGTCCGAGAGCAGACGCCTTCTCCTGGACAATCTCGTATCGGAGAGCTGCGTATCCGGACCGAAGAAGATTCGACTCCATGGGAGCGTGCTCCGACCAATGCCTGCCCGCTATCCCTGATCTTATTGATTGGCAACGCGCCGTTCAAGACAGCCATTCAAGACAAAACACCACGGTGAGCGATGCGTTGTTTTCGGGTCAGAACACGTCGATCGTTGGGAAGCGCGGCTCTCCCGTGATGCAGTCCCAGAGATAAATCGCAAGCCCGACGTCGCCGGTCCAAAGCGTATACCGCCCGCGGCCGGCGACGGCGCGCGCGCCGCGATATTGGACGATGGCCGTCGTTGCGAATTGGCGGGCGCGGTCGAGCCACATCGGGTAGTTCGTGCGGCGATAGAGCTTGAGAAATGCGTAGCCATTTCCACCCGTGCCGTGGCAAAGGCCTGCGCCCTTCGTAAGCGGTCCGGCGGCCCAGGTGAAGCGACCGGCATCGACAAGCAGCGCGACAAGCTCGGGGGTGGCAAAGGGCGCCTCGGCAAATGTCGTCACCATACCGGGCGCGCCGTGACAATATTGACAGTAGCGAGGCGGCGGCCCCGCGCGCCGGCTTCTTGCGGCCCAGTTTGTCCCAAGTTCGGACCGCCACGCATTGGCTAGGAGTGTTTTCGGCACAAACGCGGCGACCTGCCCTTGCTGCGTCGAAGTCAGCCAATCCCACCCGCGCAGCAACGGAATGACGTTGCCCGCGAAACCGTGAACCGGTCCCAGCCAACGGTCGTTCTCACCATAAAGATCTTGTGTCCAAAGTGGACCTTGCGGCGTGTCCTCCAGAGCCGCTAACAGCCGGGCCGCCTGCATTTCAAATAGGCTACGCCAACGCGCCTCTTTCGTCATTTCGGCCATGTGGATTGCGGCCAGCATGGAGCCGGGCATGCCCCACATAAGCTCTCGGATCGGCAGGCCCATATTTGCTTCTGCGCGTGCATGCACAAGATCAGCCAGGCTTGGCGCAGGTGCGACGCGCATGGCGAGAAGTGCTGCCCCCATGTCGCCCTTCAGCAGCGATCCATGCTTCGCGTAATCTGCAGGCGAATTGGTTTCGAAGGCGGCGATTGTCCGCTCCAAAAGCTTCGGCAGAATGGGGCGGAAGTCCTCGGCGACGCGGGTCGCACCGATCCGATGCAAGTAATCTAACGCCCAAATGACCCCGGCCGCGCCCGTGTAGAAACTCGGGTTACCGTCTCCCACGCCGTCATCGCTTGGGTGACCCGGCCAGAACGTGTCGGGATCGAATTCAGCAATCGCATCGGCCGCAATTTGTTCGATCGTGGCTCGGGCAGCCAATTCACTCCAGGAATCGTGCGTAAGCACACGATGACGACCGACAGCAATCATCGCCTGCGGATCCTCTCAGCGCTATCTATGACACCATTGGCAAACTTAGACGAGGCGATGGCTGACGGAACGTTTGCGGAGATCAGGGCGAAGTATTTCGAGTTCGAGGTGAATTGACGCGGATCGCTAGGAAGCAGCGGGCGTGTGCCGCCGTGCCCCTTGAATGGAGTGGCGCAGCAACGCCAGCAAACTGCCGCCGGTGAGCGCGCCGAGAACGTAGATGATGACCACCAAGAAGGCGAGCCGAATCTCCATGCTGATGCGAAGGAACGACACGGCGACGAGCTGGAAATTCTGCGCGGCGAAAAGGACAATCATCGCGGCGAAGATCACGATGACGGCCAGGTGAAGATATCGCATGCTCACCTCCCCTAAACCGGCAGGAAGGCACGACTGTCAACTACGCGCAAGCGCGTCCCAACGAAGCTTATCACGGTCCGGCGAACGCGATCTCGAAACTTCGATGCTGCGGCATCCCACAAAGCACCCGCACTCACCCCCGCTGCGCGGTCCAATAACCCCCGCACGTCGTCGCGCCAGATCGGCCCTTCCAGCTGCCGCGGCCCGTGGCGGAGGACAGCCTGCCACTCCCGACAGCGTATTTCTGCTCGACGGCGACGGAAGCATGGACCGCACCCGAGGGTGCGACGCGCCCTGTCAATCTGCGCAGGTTTGGATGGAACAGGATGCCGTTTCTGATCTGGACGCTGAAATTATAGGTCGGATCGCAAGCTCCATATTGCGTGACGAATAGAAGATTCCATGCGCCGTCGAACGGCGATGCCGCCAACACCGGATTTGCGGACGCGCAAAAAGCGAACACAAGCAACCAAAAAGTCTTGGTTTGAAGAGCCCCCCGCGACCTAAGTTCTTTCATTGCATCCTCCTCGCTACAACAAAGCTCGAATCTGAGTCCAAGAGTCAAAGCATGGCGAAGCGCACGCGAGGTGCGCCGAGGAAATGATGATAGTCCCGCTCCTCCAACCTTGAAAAGTCCTCCGCGCTGGACGAAGGTCGCCAATCACGAAAGGGAGGAAACGCCGTGTACAAGATGATCGTACTCTATCCGAAGCCTGACGACCCGGAGCAGTTCAAGAAATATTACCGCGACACGCACATTCCCTTGGCGAAGAAAATACCCGGCTTGAAGTCGTATTCCTACGGCTATCCCGCCACGCTCGACGGCAAGGATCCGCCGCATTTCTGCATGTTCGTCGGCGAATTCGAGAGCGCCGCGGCGATGCAGGCGGGCATGGGTTCGGCAGAGGGAAAAGCCGCAGTCGCCGACATCCCGAACTATTCGCCTAAGGGCGCGACCGCGCTGCACATGGAAAGCCAGTAGACAGAGGACAGACGACAGACGACAGACGACAGACGACAGATGATATCCGTCGTCCGTCCTCTGTCGTCGGTCAGATAGCGCCGCCAACTCAAAGGATTCTCAAATGAATGTTGCGTTTTTGGGCTTGGGCGTCATGGGTTACCCGATGGCGGGCCACCTCGCCAAAAAGGGCGGGCACAGTGTCACCGTCTATAACCGCACCGCCGCCAAGGCCGAGAAATGGGCTGGGGAATTCGGCGGCAAGCACGCACCGACGCCGCGCGCGGCGGCAGCGGATCAGGAGATCGTCTTCGCCTGCGTCGGCAATGACGACGATCTGCGCTCTGTCGTGCTCGGCCAAGAAGGCGCCTTTGCCGGCATGAAGAGCCGCGCGATTTTCGTCGACCACACGACGGCGTCGGCCGAAGTCGCGCGCGAGCTTTTCGCCGAGGGCAAAAAGAGCGGCATCGGATTCATCGACGCGCCGGTCTCCGGCGGCCAGGCCGGCGCCGAGAACGGTGCGCTGACCGTCATGTGCGGCGGCGACGAGGCCGCCTACAACAAGGTCGAGCCGGTGATCGCGGCTTACGCCAAGATGTGCCGGTTGCTTGGTCCCTCAGGCGCCGGACAGCTGACCAAGATGGTCAATCAGATCTGCATCGCCGGCATCGTGCAGGGCCTGTCGGAAGGCCTGCATTTCGCTGAGAAGGCCGGCCTCGACGGCGCCGCCGTGGTCGACGTCATCTCGAAAGGCGCGGCGCAATCGTGGCAGATGGAGAACCGCTACAAGACGATGCTCGCGGGCAAATTCGATTTCGGCTTCGCCGTCGATTGGATGCGCAAGGATCTGGCGATCTGCCTCGCCGAGGCCCGCCGCAACCACGCGCATCTGCCCGCCGCCGCGCTGATCGACCAATTCTATTCCGAGGTGCAGAAGATGGGCGGCGGACGCTGGGACACCTCGTCGCTCATCGCACGGCTGAACAGGTGTCGGTCGGTTTGAGCTGAAGCAAAACGCGGCCTCTCGGCCGCGTTTTTTGTTTGGGCGTCTCAGCAGGGCGGCAGTCCTGGAAGGCCGCAAGCCGCCTTGCCCGCCGGAGCCGCCGGACGCGGCGCGGCAGCGGCCGGTGGCGGGGGTGCTGCCGGACGCGGCGCCGCAGCGGCCGGTGGCGGGGGTGCCGGACGTGGCGCCACTGCCGCGGGCGGCGGGGGCGCAGGCCGGGGCGGCGCCGCAGCCGGAGGCGGTGCTGCCGGTCGCGGAGCCGCTGGCGCTGGCGGCGGAGCCACGTGGGGCGGCGCTGCGGGTGGCGGCGGAGCGGCACGGGGCGGCGCTGCCGGAGCCGGAGGCGCCACATGCGGGGCTGCGGCCGGAGGCGGAGCCACATGCGGCGGCGCGGCCGGGGGCGTAACCCTCGGAGCGGCCGCCGGCGGCGGAGCCGCACTCGGTGCCGGCACAGGTTTCGGCGCAGCCGGCGGCGGCGCTGCAGGACGCGCCGGTGCCGCGGCCGGGGGTGGCGCCGCCGGAGAGGGCGCAGCCGGTTTCGGCGCGGCAGCGGGAGCCGGAGGAGCAGGCCGCGGCGGCGCGGCGGCCGGCGGCGCCTGCGGCGCGCTGGTGGAGGCGGGCGGCGAAACCGGC
>JAXDNH010000125.1:0-4220 GCA_034669525.1 Methylobacteriaceae bacterium
GCTTGCCGGCCATGCGCGCGTAACCGTCGGCTGCGCCGGTCACAACGCCTTCGAACAGGCCGAGCACGCAGCGCATGCCGGGGATGCGATCGAGGGCGGCAACGAAATGCATTTCCGACGTGCCGGGATTGGCAAAGCAGGTGTCGACGCCGCAGGCGAGAAGCGTGTGCACAAGGCTTTCGGCGCCGTTCATGAGGTCTCCGGGTGTTGGACGCGAGGCTTACACGATCTTTCCGCCGGCCGGAAAGGCCGCTACCGCCCCGAAAATTTCGGCGCTCGCTTCTCGCGAAACGCGGCGACGCCCTCGCGCACGTCCTCGCTCGGATTGGCGATATCGCCGCCGGTGCAGAAGGCGCGGTTCCCGGCGCCGGTGAGGATCAGCACGAGAAGTTCGTCGTCGTCGCGAAAGCCGACGATCGCCGCCTGCAGCTCGCCGCACATCGCGAATGTGTAGGCGTTCATCGCCTGCGGGCGGTTGAGAATGATCCGCGCGACGCGCGGACGCGGCATGTCGCAGATCAGCGTCTCGAAACGCAAGTCTTGGAACATCTGGCCTCCCCTCAACGCCCCTCAAGCGATAAGCTTACGTCACGAAGAGGGAGCGCATGATGGCATATGCTGAGATTTTGTATCGGGTCGAGGACAGAGTCGCGGTCGTCACGCTGAACCGACCGGAGCGGCTGAACGCCTGGACGCCGGTCATGCACGCGGAAGTCAAAGCCGCGATGCGCGCGGCAAGCAGCGACCCGGATGTGCGCGTCATCGTGCTGACCGGCGCCGGTCGCGGCTTCTGCGCCGGTGCCGACATGGGCGCGTTGCAGAGCATTCAGTCCGGCGAGCGGCGCGAACGGGCGCCGGAAGAGCCCTTCGACAAAAACGCGCATCCAGGTTTCCAGCGGACCTATTCCTATTTTCCGGCCGTGCCGAAGCCGATCATCGCCGCGGTGAACGGCCCCTGCGCCGGGCTCGGCATGGTCATTGCGCTTTATGCCGATGTGCGCTTTGCCTCGGAGAGCGCGGTGTTCATGACCGCGTTCTCGCGCCGCGGTCTGATCGCCGAGCACGGGATCAGCTGGCTTTTGCCCAGGCTTGTCGGCCTCGCCAATGCCGCCGACCTCCTGTTTTCGGCGCGCCGCGTCGCGGCGGCGGAAGCGCACGCGATCGGGCTGGTCGGCCGCGTGTTTGCGGCGGAGAAATTCGAGACAGAAGTGATGGCCTACGCCAAGATGCTGGCGAGCGAAGTCTCACCGCGTTCCCTGCGCGAGATGAAGCGGGAAATCTGGAACGCGCAATTTCAGACGCTCGGCGAGGCAATCGAATCAGCCGACAAGGACATGGCAGGCAGCTTCGCCTCGGAGGATTTCAAGGAAGGCGTCGCGCATTTCGTCGAGAAACGCACGCCGGCTTTCACGGGGAGGTGAGGCGCGCTATCATCCGACAAACCTCAGACCAGCGAGAGTGACGTGAACATCAAAGCGGTTGTTCATGAAGCAGAGGAAGGCGGTTTCTGGGCCGAAGTTCCCGCGATTCCGGGATGTGCCAGTCAGGGCGAGACGATGGAGGAGCTGTTGCGAAACCTCCATGAAGCGATAGAGGGCTGCCTCCTCGCGACCTCCCATCTGGAGTGAACATGTCAAAACCGGTGATCTTCACGATCTCCGCCAGCTGGGATGGCGAGGCCTCGGTCTGGAGTGGATATTGCGACGATATTCCTGCGGCTGCAGACGCGCCAACGCTCGACGAGTTGTTCGCAAAAATATCCGCGATGGCGCTCGATCTGTTGCGCGACAATCACTCTGACATCGATCCCGGAGCTCTATTCCTGCAGATCACCGCATTACGGGAAGCCGAACCGGCGGCAGCTTGAATGGCGCCGCAGTTTGACCGGCCATTGCGAGATCTTCTGCGCGATCCCGGCTGCATGCTGGTTCGACAAGGAAAAGACAGCCACGAAATCTGGCATAGCCATTACGAGGCGGAATTTTGCGGTGCCGGTCGGCATCGCGAGCCGCTACACCGCAAATGCCATCTTGCGGCAGGCTGGGTTGCCGAAAGCTTTTGAACGCATGCCTCCGAGGCGAAAGACAGCGCCGGCTTCATCAGGAGCTAAGAGCAGGTCTCGCCAGATCTCGCAATTTATGAACCCCCTCGCTTCATTCTCCCTTCGCCGGCTGCGGCTGTTATCCGGATTGGTGCTTTTCGCCTATATCGGCCTGCATCTCTTGAATCATGCGCTCGGGATTTTCTCGCTTGCGCTTGCCGAAGCCGTGCTGCGTATCGCCATCGCATTCTGGCATATTCCGCTGGTGACAGTCGTTCTCTATGGTGCCGCCGCCGTGCACTTCACGCTGGCGTTGCGGACGCTCTACACAAGGCGCGAATGGAACCTGCCTTGGATCGAGATCCTTCGCCTCGCGTCCGGCTTTAGTTTTCCGCTCTTGTTGATCGGCCACGCCGTCAACACCCGGCTCGGCGATACTTTGTTCGGCCTCAGGCCGTCGTACTCAGCCGTCATCACGAATTTGCAGATGGCCGGCGCGCAGGGCACGCAATTGGCACTCTTGGCACCGGGTTGGCTGCATGGCTGTCTTGGTCTGTGGATCACATTGCGCCGGTTCGAGACGATGCGGCGAGCGAAGTATGTCTTAGTAGCCTTTATGCTGTGCGTTCCATCCTTGGCCGCTATCGGGTTCTTCCGGATGGCGGCGGAGCTCAGCGCTCGGGGAGCGCCCTCGGGCAGGGCTACGGCGCTCGAACAAGCAACGCTTGGGGCTTGGAAGGACGATCTGACAATCGCTTATATTTGCGCGGTTGTTGCCGCCCTCGTGCTCGGCCGCATGCGTGCCTTGATCGCGAACTCCGCATGACGCGGAGTCCCAATGGCAACTGGGGGTGTGAACAGCGGCGCCGCCGTCTACTTCACCACCACTTTGGTCCCGACCTTCGCGCGGTTGTAAAGGTCGATCGCATCGATGTCGCGCAGGCGGATGCAGCCGGTTGATACGCCGCGGCCGATGCTCTCCGGCTCGTTGGTGCCGTGGATACGATACATGGTGTCCTTGTTGCCGGCATAGAGATAGAGCGCGCGCGAGCCGAGCGGATTGTCCGGCCCACCCGGCAGGCCGCCCGCATTGGCGGTCGGCTGCAGATGCGGCCAGCGCTTCAGCATGTCGGCCGGCGGCATCCAGTGCGGCCATTCGGCCTTGCGGCCGACTTTGGCGACGCCGGTCCAGCCATAGGCTTCCTCGCCCGTGGCGACGCCATACCGAATCGCTTTGCGGCCCGGCTCGACGAAATAGAGATATTTGTCTTTCGTATCGACGACGATGGTGCCGGGCGGCTCCCCGGTTGGATCATCGATACGGTAGCGCTCGAACTGGACGTTGGTCTCCACCTTCGGCACAAGTGCAAGATATTGCGCGTCTTTTTGCGACACCGAGGGGTCGGGCACCCCCTGGTAATTGCAGCCGCCGAGGAGCGCGCTTGTGCCGGCAAGCAGGGCGATGGAGCGGAAATTCATGAGCGCGACCCCTCGTTCGAACGGCTCAGCTTATTAGGGGTCTGCTTACCATAATCTTAGTGCGCTGGACGGACGCTCGGGCAAAGCTACGCGCCTGTTGCGCAGAGGCCACAGCTGATCAGCCGGCAAGCTCGCCCGCTCAACCGGTGGACTCCGGGCCGTCCCGCCGCGAAACTGCTCGCATCACCGGAGGCGCTTTTGTTCCGCACGCTGCTTCTCAGTCATTCCGCCGGCCTCGGTCACGATATGGGCCGGGGTCACCCCGAGCGTCCGGATCGCCTCCGCGCCGTCGAGCGCGTCCTGGAAAGCGAGCGCTTCCAGACGCTGGTTCGCGAACCGGCGCCGTTCGGCGACCGCGCGGCGGTGATCCGCGTCCATCCCGAGGCCTATCTCGATGCGATCGAGCGCGCCGCGCCGAAAGAAGGCATCGTGCAGCTCGATGGCGATACCGCAATGAGCCCGGGAACATGGGCCGCGGTCATGCACGCCGTCGGCGGCGCGACGCACGCGGTCGACGAGGTCATGGCCGGCAAGGTCGATAACGCCTTCGTCGCGATGCGGCCGCCCGGGCATCACGCCGAGCGCGCAACCCCGATGGGCTTCTGCTTCTTTAATCAGGCCGCGGTCGCCGCGCGCCATGCACAGGCCGTGCATGGGGCCGAGCGCGTCGCCATCGTCGATTTCGACGTGCATCACGGCA
>JAXDNH010000126.1:0-9147 GCA_034669525.1 Methylobacteriaceae bacterium
CATGGCCTTGTTTTGGGCGTTTTGCACGCCTCTACTTACTCTCGAACAGAGACCGGCCAGCATCGCGCTCATCAGCACGGCGGGCATTCTCGGTTCGGCGACGAGCCCGACCATCGTCGGCTTCCTGCGCGACCTGACGCATAGCTTCGATTGGGCCTGTGGTATGCGGTCGGGCTTCTCATGCTCGTGATCATCACTATTATGATCGTGAGCCGCAGCGGTCCGAAGCAGGTAAGTGCACATTAGTTGAATCTGGCAGCCTGGGGGGAGCTTGGCTGAGGCCTATAAAGCATTCGAATTGAGCCCGAAAAGCGCCGCCGCGCATGTGCTCGATCCTCAAGTCGCGGAGTTGCGCGACGCGATCGTTGCAAAGCTGCTTTATTCCGTCGGCAAGGATCTGACGACCGCGCAGCCGCGCGACTGGTTTATGGCAACCGCGCTGGCCACGCGCGATCACGAAGTCGATCGCTGGATGGACGCGACACGGCTCACCAATCTTAAGCGGCTGAAACGCGTCTATTACCTCTCGCTCGAGTTCCTGCTCGGCCGGCTGCTCGCCGACGGATTGCGCAATCTGCAAATGATTGACACCGCGCGGCGCGCGCTTGCGGAGCTCGGCATCGACTTCGATGAGATTATCGCCGAGGAGCCCGATGCGGCGCTCGGCAATGGCGGACTCGGCCGGCTCGCCGCCTGTTTCATGGATAGCATGGCGTCCTTGAAAATCCCGGCCTACGGCTACGGAATCCGTTACGATTTTGGCCTGTTCCGGCAGGTTATGATCGACGGCTGGCAACATGAGGTGCCGGAGGATTGGCTGTCTTTCGGTAATCCGTGGGAGTTCGAGCGGCCGGAAGTCTCGTACCGCATCAGTTTCGGCGGCTTTGTCGAATATATCGGCCGCGACGGCGATATCGCCCGCGGCATCTGGCACCCCTCGGAAACATTGCAGGCTGTTGCCTACGACACGCCGGTGATCGGGTGGCGCGGCCGCCACGCGAACACGCTGCGCCTGTGGTCGGCGCGCTCGCGCAATCCGATCCATCTCGACCGTTTCAATCGCGGCGATCACGTCGGCGCTTTTGCCGAGCGCGATCAGGTCGAGGCGATCTCGCGTGTGCTTTATCCCAGCGACGAGACCCCCGCAGGACAGGAACTGCGCCTGCGCCAGGAGTTCTTCTTCGTATCCGCATCGTTGCAAGACATCATCCGCCGTCACGTTTCGCTGCACGGCGACCTATCGTCGCTGCCGGAACATGCCTGCCTGCAGCTCAACGACACGCATCCGGCCATGGCAGTCGCCGAGCTCATGCGGCTCCTTTTCGACATGCACGAATTCGGCTGGCATGAAGCCTGGGACATCACGACCCGCACGCTGAATTACACCAACCACACGCTGCTGCCGGAGGCGCTCGAGACCTGGTCACTGTCGCTCATGAACCGGGTTTTGCCGCGGCACATGCAGATCATCTTCCTGATCAACTTCTTCCATCTGAACGCATTGCCGAAGCCGATTGCGGACGATCCTGAACGCTATGCCGCGGCATCGCTCATCGAAGAGTATGGCGACCGTCGTGTGCGGATGGGCTATCTCGCCTTCGTCGGCTCACGTCATGTCAACGGTGTCTCCGGCTTGCACACCGAACTTATGCGCCAGACGGTCTTCCGCGACCTCGCGCTCACTTACCCGAACCGCATCATCAATAAGACGAACGGCATCACCTTCCGCCGCTGGCTCTATGGAGCGAACCCGCGTCTGACGGAGCTGCTTGTCGACGCGCTCGGCCCCGCCCTCCTCGACGACCCCAGACATCTGAGCGCGCTCGAGCGTTTTGCGGAGGATTCCTCATTCATCGAGAAGGTCGCCGCGGCGCGGCGCCACAACAAGGAAGAGCTGGCGCGCGTTGCGCTCGACCAGGCCGGCGTGACGCTCGATCCGGACGCTCTGTTCGACGTCCATATCAAGCGCTTCCACGAATATAAGCGCCAGCTCCTCAACATTCTGGAGACGATCGCGCTTTATCTGAGCATCATCGACAAACCGCAGAAAGACTGGATACCGCGCGTCAAGATCCTCTCGGGCAAGGCCGCAGCCGGATATGCGCGTGCGAAACTGATCATCAAGCTCGCCGGCGATGTCGGCCGGATCGTCAATTCCGATCCGCGCGTCGGCGACAGGCTCAAAGTGGTGTTCCTGCCGAATTATAATGTCAGCCGCGCCGAAGTGATCATCCCCGCAGCCGATCTCTCCGAACAGATTTCCACGGCCGGCCTGGAAGCCTCCGGCACCGGCAACATGAAGCTTGCGCTCAACGGCGCGCTGACGATCGGGACCCTTGACGGCGCCAATATCGAGATCAGCGAGAATGTCGCTGCCGCCAACATCTTTATATTCGGGATGACGGCTGATCAGGTCATCGCGCGCCGGGAAGCCCGCTTCACCGGACGCGAGGCGGCGCACGTCTCTCCGCTCCTCACGCGCGTACTGGACGCCCTCACATCAGGCATGTTCTCACCGGATGAGCGCGAGCGTTTCAAACCGCTCGTCGAGGCGGTGCTCGGCCATGACCCCTTCATGGTCGGCGCCGATTTTGATGCCTATTGGCAGGCGCAGCGCGACGTCGATGCGCGCTGGCGCGACCGCCGCGCATGGTGGCATTCGAGCCTGCTCAACACGTCGCGGATGGCATGGTTCTCTTCCGATCGCACCATCAGCGAATACGCAGAGCAAATCTGGAATGTGCCGGTCGGGCACGCTTGATCAGAGATGCAAGAGGGGACGCCGACCACGCCTCGTTGCCGCCACGAAAGCTCATCATTATCGCACCCGCACGAGGGGGGATTGAGGTAACAAAAGATGCGGTCTTCCCGCGCGGTCCCAGTGGCCGCCAAGCTCCTGATTTTGCTCGCGCTCGGCGCCCTTCCCCAAATCTCTGGCGGTGAAGCGGCAGCGCGCTGCCCGTCCGGGCAGATTCTGCGCGTGAGCCTCGGCGTTTGCGTGCCGAAGGCGCAGAACCTCGCCATTCTGGCGAAGCACGGCACGAAGATGCGCAAGCCCGCAGAAGAGACCGACGAGGACGCGCGACCGGCTCCGACGCGGAAGCCCGCCCCGAATGAGGCGGCCAACGCAGAGCGGCCCGACGGGCGCGTTGAGGTGGCAGGGCGCGAGGCGGCGGCGCCCGCCGGCCAATCCGCGTCGCGCCCGGCGGCGCCACCCGAATCCTCGCCTCTCTCGCCCTTCGGCGCGCTGTTCGTCGGCGCGTTCCACAGCTCGCTGTCGGCGGGCATGTCGGCCTTCAGGTAGGCCGCGCGGCAGCAGCGCTTTCCCGGTCCCTGCCGGCGAATTGGGAACTCCAGGCCGCGTGGTGATTATTTTGGCGTCGTGGCCTCGACCTTTCAGGTTTTATCGGCTTCCTTAGCCAGACCAGGTTCGGGTGCCACGACTTCCCCGAAAATCGCGGCACGCGATTGCGGCGCATGCGCGCCAGCCGGCGAAGGGGGGCTTCATGCAAGGCAGCAGCGCGGTCCTCATTCTCGTTGTCGAAGACGATCGCGCCGCGGGCAATGAAATAAAGCGCGCGCTCGAAGACGCCGGCTTTCGCGTGCTGCTTGTCGAAAGCGGCGAGAAGGCTACCTCCATGTTCGACGAGAATGCCGGCGAGATTGGCGGCCTCATCGCCGACGTGAAGCTCGGCGGCAACGTCAGCGGCTGGGACGTGGCGCGCCATGCGCGCGAGGTCAATCAGGAACTGCCGGTCGTCTACATCACCGGGTTCCATGTCGAGGACTGGGCCTCGCAGGGCGTGCCGAAGAGCACTCTCGTGCAAAAGCCCTTCGCGCCGGCGCAAATCATCACGGCAATCTCGTTGCTGCTGAATGTGTCGAGCAGTAGTGCGGGATAGGTCCGGAAGGCAGGACACCGATCCCTCGCGTCCGTGCGTCGAGTACATCGCTCACGCGATGACATGTTGTCTGGTGCCGGTGGCGTGATGAACGAGGCAAATAGCAGTTTGCCAACAATGATGGGAACCGGGTGAGAATGAGAATGCTGGCGAAAAGTGTTGCGCTTGTCGCTCTCGCAGCGTGTGCCGCATTTTCTGCGCACGCGCAGACGCTGAAGGACTTCCTCGACGCAGCAGTTCGGCGCTGGAATACGCCGATCGAACCGTTTCACGTCATCGGCAACGTCTATTATATTGGCACCAAAGGCATCGCTTCGTATCTGCTTACAGGCCCGGCGGGGAACATTCTCATCGACACGGCCATGCCGGAGGCGACGGGGCAGATCAAAGCGAATATCCAGAAGCTCGGCTTCAAGCTTTCCGACATCAAGCTCATTTTGAATACGCACGCTCATTTCGATCACACCGGCGGATTCGCCGAAATCAAGCGCGAAACGGGCGCGCAGCTCATTGCAGGCGCGCCGGACAAGCTTTTGCTCGAGGGCGGCTATTATCCGGGCCAGGAAACCATCTCCGAACTGAAGTTTCCGCCGGTGAAAGTGGATCGCGCGGTCCGCGACGGCGACGTCGTGACGCTCGGGCCGCTGAGTCTGACCGCGCATGCGACGCCCGGCCACTCGCCCGGCTGCACCACGTGGACAATGGATGTGAAGGAAGGCGCCGAGGCGCACAAGATCATCTTCTTCTGCAGCGCGACGGTCGCCCTCAATCAGCTCGTGAAAAACCCGACCTATCCCGGCATCATCGAGGATTATCGCAGCACGTTCAAACGCGCGCCGCTTTTGGAGGGCGACGTGTTTCTCGCGCCGCATCCCGAAATGTACAACATGGAGGACAAGCGCGCGCAGATCGGCGAGGGCAAGCCGAACCCGTTCGTCAAGCCCGGCGAGTTCCAGGCCTACGTCGCGACTTTGCAGAGCGCCTTCGAGACGGCGCTTACAAAGCAGGAAGAGGCAGCGAGGACCGCAGCGCCGCCGGCGGCGCGTTAGCGCGCCTTTCAGCTCTGCGCCGGCTCAGATGCGAGCTGGAATTTCAGGCCGAGCATGATTGCCGAGAAGTACATGACGTACCCGGCATTCGAGACGATCATGATCTGCGGGATCACCGTTCCGCCGCCGGGATACAAGTTGCCGGTTCCGCCGACGGTGACCGGCGCAACGGCATAATCATGCAGGTTGAAGTTGGCGCTGCCGCTCAGCGGGCAGCGCAGATTCGGGAAGCGCCGGCGCAACTCCTGCATGACTTGATCTTGCTCGGCCTGCGAAAGGCGGCCTGCTTCGTCCGGCATGGAATGAACACTCCCTTGCGATGCTTAATGTGCGCGCTTGCGGGCTAAACCAAGCATGTGCGTCGCGCAAGCGAGTGCGCCTCCAGTTAGGCCGCCTCAGGGATTTGTCGCCGCCCATGAGGGGATCGGTTCCCAGCGGCGCCACGCCGGCCGCTGCCTCGCGGGCCATATCAATCGCGCTAGCCACAACCCTGGTAGGACCACCACGAACGACAGAATGCCCAGGGCAAATCCAAACCCCGCCCAGCCGGGCTCCGCTGCAAGACTGGCGTGGAAGAACCACGCAATAAAGAGCGCCTCGAGCACGTAGAGCGGCGTCGAGGACAGCCCGGGATTCGGACGGTAACCCAGGCTATGCGGACCGAGGTGAGATACAAGTGTGTCGGACAGCCGCGCGCCGATCACCGCTCCCAAAGCAAAAGCAGTCGTGCGCGGACCCACTAGGCCAAGGATGCCGATCAAGCCGATGGCGAATAGAAGGAGCGTCAGCAAAAGCGTGAAGACCAGAAAGCCAACCCGGTCTGCAATATCAAGGCCGACGATCGCGCCGAAATTGCGCCAAAGCGGCGCTCCGGCGCCCTTCCACTCCTGGTACGAGTGCAAGAGCGTGATGGCAAAATCCGCCGCGAGAATCAGAACGAGTAATAAGGGACTCATGCCGCGCCTCCTTCACGAGGGTTCGCGGGCGAAGGCAAATCCAATATTATCGCGACGCCCCGCCGGTGATGCCCGGCAAGGGTAGCCTCAATCCGGCAAACCGCAATCGCGCTTGCGTGGCGAGCTGGTGCTGCCAGACAGGATCGAACTGTCGACCTCTCCCTTACCAAGGGAGTGCTCTACCACTGAGCTACGGCAGCAGGCGCGAAGGACCGTAACAGACCGGCGCTGATGCGGCGGCGCCTTGTGCCACAGGCACCCCGCGGGAGCAAGGCGCGGCCCCTGCCCCGCATTGACTTCGCCTGATGCGGTGCGCTTCAACGGCCGCCGATAGCCCGGAGCCTACGCGTGCCCGCAAAACCCAAGGCGCTCTTTTTCGACGTGTTCGGCACCCTCCTCGATTGGCGCTCGGGCGTGGCACGGGAGGCGCGCGCCGTGCTCGCGCCAAAAGGCTTCGACCTCGACTGGGCGGCCTTCGCCGATGCGTGGCGCGGCGAATACCAGCCGGGGATGGAAGAGATCCGCGCCGGCCGTCAGCCTTTCGCCCGGCTCGATGTCGTCCATCGCCGCAATCTTGAGCGCATCCTCGCCCGCTTCGGTCTCGAGAAAACGGACGAAGCGACGCGCCACGCGCTGGTCCTCGCCTGGCACAAGCTCGACGCCTGGCCCGATGTTGCTGCAGGCCTCGCCAAGCTCAGGCCGCACGCACTGCTCGCACCGGTCTCCAACGGTAACATCTCGCTTATGGCCGATCTCGCGCGCCACAATAGCCTCTGGTGGGACGCGATTCTCGGCGCCGAAGTTGCCGGTGATTATAAGCCGAAGCCCCGCGTCTACCTCGCTTCGTGCGACGCTTTCGATCTGCCTCCCGAGGCCTGCATGATGGTCGCGGCGCATTCCGCTGATCTCGCGGCGGCGGCGAAATGCGGGCTCATGACCGCGCATGTCGCGCGCCCGGACGAGCACGGTCCCGGGACGGGTGAAACAGCGCCCTCGGTGCCGGTCGACGTCGCGGTCAAGGATTTGGACGAACTTGCGCGCTGGCTCACAGCGTGAGTTGATCCGGCGCAAGCCACAAGAATTCCGGCAATTGATGGCGCGCGAAGGTGAATTGACGTTTTACATAAGCGCGGGTGTCACGCTTGCCGAGGCGCACCGCTGCTTCGAGACTTACAGACCCGTCGAGATGCGCGATAAGATGTGGCACGCCATGCGCGCGCATGACCGGCAGCGCGGGATCGAGCTGGCGTTGATGTAACGCATCGACTTCGGCGAGCGCGCCGGCGGCGAGCATCGTGTCGAAGCGCTTGTCGATTGCCGCGTGCAGCGCCGCGCGCGGCGGCGCGATGAACAGGCAGAGGCATTGTTGCGCATCGAGCAGCGGTTTGGCCCGCGATCCCTGAAAGGATGAGAGCGGCTCGCCGGTCGCAGCAAAAACTTCGAGCGCGCGCAGAATGCGTTGTGGATCGCTCGGCCGTAGCCGCGCGGCGGTTTGCGGATCGCGTGCGGCCAGGCGCGCATGCAATTGCGGTGGAGACAGTCCTGCGGCTTCTTCGCGCATTTGTGCACGCACGTTTGCCGGAACAGCGGGTATATCCGACAGACCATGCAGCAGTGCCTTGAAGTAGAGGCCGCTGCCGCCGGTAAAGATCGGCATGCGGTCTGCGCCGCGCGCGGCACTGATCGCTTCGCCTGCGGCGGCAAGGTATTGCCCGACGGAAAAATTCGTCGCGCCATCGACCGTGCCGAAGAGGAGATGCGGGACGCGCCCCTCATCTTCAGTTGACGGACGCGCCGTAAGAACGCGGAGATCGCGGTAGACCTGCATCGAGTCGGCGTTGACGATCGCTCCACGAAGTCGCTCGGCAAGCGGCAACGCGAGAGCGGACTTGCCGCTGGCCGTCGGGCCTGCGATGAGGATCGCAGAATACAAATCTTCCTCGCTTGAGTTTCGCTGCCTTATGACGCATGTCGCAACACTCGTCACCCCGGAAGATGGGCCGGTCCTCGACGACGCGGTGATCGCGCGTGCCGCCGCGTTCCTGCCGAATGCGACAGGCCCCAAATGGCTGGCGCCGCAAGTCGCAACCGATATTCCGTTCGCGCCGGTTGATCCGTTCGATCCGCGGCAAGTGACGGATCAGATCCGAACTGCGCTCACCCGCCTGCGGATCGATGTGTTTATCCAGCCCCGCGCGCACCGCCGCAAAAAGCTTCTCCTTGCCGATATGGATTCGACCATGATCCAGCAGGAATGTATCGACGAGCTCGCGGACTTCGTCGGCCTGAAGGACAAGGTCTCAGCCATCACCGAGCGCGCCATGCGGGGCGAGATCGAATTCGAGCCCGCTCTGCGCGAGCGCGTTGCGCTGTTGCGCGGCCTCGAACACAAAATCGTCGAACGCATCCTCGACGAGCGCATCGTGCTCACCCGCGGCGGCCGTACGCTGGTGCAAACGATGCGCGCGAACGGCGCACATACCGTACTCGTCTCCGGCGGTTTTACGGTATTCACCGAAAAGATTGCGGCGGCGATCGGTTTTCACGAAATCCGGGCCAACGTGCTTATGATTGATGGGAAATTTTTTGCCGGCACCGTCAATGAACCGGTCCTGGGACGCGAAGCGAAAGTCGCGGCGCTGATCGAACTCAGATCAAAGCTCGGCTTGAATCGCGCCGAGACGATGGCCATTGGCGATGGCGCCAACGATCTCGCCATGCTGCAGGAGGCGGGCCTTGGCATCGCCTATCACGCCAAACCCGCGGTCGCCGCCGCGGCGCATGCGCGCGTCGAGCATTGCGACCTAACCGCGCTCCTCTACGCGCAAGGCTATCGGCATAGCGAATTCACGGAAGATTCATCACCTGGATGACCGCCGGCGTAATGATCACTGCGAACAGAACCGGCAGGAAGAAGAGGATCATCGGCACCGTCAGCTTCGGCGGCAGCGAGTGCGCCTTCTTTTCCGCCATGCTCATGCGCGTTTCCCGACTTTCCTGCGCGACCACCCGCAAGGCTGTGCCGAGCGGTGTGCCGTATTTTTCTGCCTGAATGAGCACGGTTGCAATTTGTTGGATCGATTCGACGCCGGTCCTCGTGCCGAGATTTTCGAAGGCCTGACGGCGATCCGGCAAATAGGCGAGTTCCGCCGTGGCCAAGGTGAATTCTTCCGCTAAGGGTACGGACTGCACACCGATTTCCTGGCTCACTTTGCGGAACGCGTGCTCGATCGACATGCC
>JAXDNH010000127.1:0-3818 GCA_034669525.1 Methylobacteriaceae bacterium
GACGCATCAGATGCCGCTTTATCCCGGCACCGGCGCACGCAATGAGCGCGGCGAGCACGATACCATCGTCAACGCGCCGCTGCGGCCCGGCGACGGCGGCGAGCGCTTCCGCGAGGCATTCGACACGACGATCCTGCCGCGCCTCGATGCGTTTGCGCCCGATCTCGTGCTGATCTCCGCAGGATTCGACGCGCATCGGCGCGATCCGTTGGCGAACCTGATGCTTGTCGAAGACGATTTCGCCTGGGCGACGGGCAAGCTCATCGATGTCGCCGGCAAGCACGCCAAGGGACGGCTCGTGTCGGTGCTCGAAGGCGGCTACGACCTCGAAGGGCTCGCATTTTCCGTCGCGGCGCATGTGCTGACACTGATGGGCGCATCTTCAACGCTACGGCAGCAACCCCACCCCTAAACTTGGTCCGTCGGCTCGGCCCGCGCTCACAGCTGCTTGTACGTGATCTTGCCGTCGGCGCCTTTAACCCAGCGATAGACGACATAATCGGCGCGCGTCACATCGCCCTTTTTGTCATACGAAATGTCGCCGATCACCGTCTTGAACGGTTTTCCCGAATGCATGACGTCGATCATCGCCTGTGTCTCGACGGATTTTGCCTGCTCCGCCGCCTGTTTTAGGATCTGCACGGCCGCGTAGCTGTAGAGCGTGTACGTCTCGGGATTGAATTTCTTCGCCTCGAAGCGCTTGACGACGTCGGCCGCCTCGGGCCGCAGCCGCGGGTCGGGCGGGAATGTCATCAGCGTTCCGTCCGCGCCCGGACCGGCGATCGCCGCGAATTCTTCCGAGGCGATGCCGTCGCCGCCCATCAATGGCGCCTGCACGCCTTGATCGCGCATCTGCCGCACGAGCAGGCCGGCTTCCGTATGCACACCGCCGTAATAGACGATGTCGGCGCCTGACGCCTTTATCTTCGACACAATGGCGGAATAGTCCTTCTCGCCGACGTTCAGGCCTTCGTACAGCACTTCGCGCACGCCGCCGGCGTTCAGCGCCTTCTTTGTTTCGTCAGCCAGACCCTTTCCGTAAGTCGTTTTGTCCTGAACGATGGCGATCTTCTTTCCCTTGAAATTATCGATGAGATATTTGCCGGCGACGCCGCCCTGCTGGTCGTCGCGTCCGCAGGTGCGGAACATGAAGGCGTAGCCGCGCTCGGTGATCTGCGGATTAGTCGAGGCCGGCGTGATCTCGATGATGGCGTTCTCGTTGTAAGTCTCCGAGGCCGGCATCGTCACGCTCGAATTGAAGTGACCGATCACCCAGGTGATGCCGTCGCCCACGAACTTGTTGGCGACGTTGCGGCCCTGTTTCGGATCGGCGGCATCGTCGCCGATCGACAGCGATAATTTCTTGCCGAGAATGCCGCCGCCCGCATTGATGTCTTCGACGGCCTGTTCGACACCGTAGCGCAGCTGCGCGCCGAAGGCCGCATTCGCGCCGCTGATCGGGCCGGCGACACCGACCTTGATCTGCGCCGAGGCGGCGCCGGCATAAGCGAGTGCGACGGCGCTCAGCGCCGCCAGAAGCAGTTTGCGTTGCATGTGACTCCCCGATTTGTCGCGATGATCGCGGTTTTGCCCGGACTTGTCATCTTCGCTCTTCGTCGCCACGCGCACGCCAGGCAAACGGTCCGGCGGCGCTAAAGGCGAAGGGATATTGGCGGGTCATTTGCCGCACTTGCACCATCCGGAAGGCAAGTGCCGCGACGGAGGCAAGGATGACGAGCGCCAGCAGCGCCGGCCCGATCGCGAGGATGTCCTCCTCAAAAAGCGCGTAGTGCAGGAAGCGCACCCCTCCCGTCAGCGGGATCATGTAAGCGAGCGCCTGCCAGAATGGCCGCCACGTGAGCGCGATGGCTCGGCCCGTGGCCAAGGCGGCGGCGCCGCCGAGCACGCAGGTGAGCAGGAGGAAGGTCCAGACGTTCGGGATAGGAGACTCGATCATGACGAAGCCCCTCCCCCCTGTGGGGAGGAGTGAGGGGCCGGCGATGAGGCGCTTTTCCGCGCCCCACCTTCGAGATAAGCGGCGCGGACCTTTGGGCTGGCGAGAAGCTCCGCGCCCGTCCCCGCCATGGTGATTGCACCATTGACGAGGACATAGCCGCGATGGGCGAGCCGCAGCGCGTGATAAGCGTTTTGCTCGACGAGGAAGACGCTCAGGCCTTCGGCTTTATTGAGATCGGCGATCACTTCGAAAATCTGCCTCGCAATCAGCGGCGCGAGGCCGAGCGACGGTTCATCCAGGAGCAGCAGCCGCGGACGCCGCATCAGCGCGCGGGCGATCGCCAGCATCTGCTGCTCGCCGCCGGAAAGCGTGCCGCCGCGCTGGTGGATGCGATCTTTGAGGCGGGGAAAGATCGTGAAGATGCGCTCGAGGTCCTCTCCGAAGCGGGCGCGTTCGGCAAGTGCTGCGCCCATCTGCAGGTTTTCGAGAACGGTCATGCGCGGAAAGATGCGCCGGCCTTCCGGCGATTGCGCGATGGCGAGCCGCGCAATTTCGTGAGTCGGCAGCCGTGTGATATCGCGGCTCTCGAAACTGATCGTGCCCTCACGCGCACGCGGATTGCCGAAAATCGTCATCATCAGCGTCGACTTGCCAGCGCCATTCGCGCCGATCAGCGCGACGATCTCGCCGTCGCCGACCTCTAGGTCGACACCTTTCAGCGCGATGATGTTGCCGTAATATGCCGTGACGCCGCGGACGCTGAGAAGCGAAGCCATCATCGGCGCTGCCCCGCAGCGAGTGCGGCTTCGATCTCTTCGACTTCGACTTCGTCCGCGACGCCGAGATAAGCGGCAATCACGCGCGCGTCGTTGCGGATTTCGTCCGGCGTGCCGTCGGCGATTTTCTCGCCGTAATCAAGCACGACGACGTGATCGGAAATCTCCATCACGACCGACATGTCGTGCTCGATGAGCAGGATCGACGTGCCCTGCTCGTCGCGAATTGTGCGAAGCAGTTCGTTCAGCTCAGCAGATTCTCGGGGGTTCAGCCCCGCTGCGGGCTCGTCAAGACAGAGAAGCGTCGGCTCGCTCATCATCGCGCGTGCGATCTCAAGCCGGCGCTGCGCACCGTAGGGCAGCGCACCAGCGGGATCATCGGCTCGCGCGGTGAGGCCGATGCGATCGAGCCAAAAGCGGGCGTGATCTAGCGTGTGCGCCTCGCGTTTACAATAGGCAGGCAATCCGAAAAGCCCGAACAGCGAATATCCGGAGGCGCGCATCAGCGCATTGTGTTCGCCGACCATGAGATTTTCGAGCACCGTCATACCGGTGAACAGCCGAATGTTCTGAAAGGTGCGCGCAACGCGCGCTTCACGCGCGATCTCCTGGTCGGGCATCCGTTCGAGCAGAAAAAGACCATGCTGCTTCGAATGGCGGCGGCCCGAATTGGTGAGCGCCGTTACCGCTTGGGTATCGACGCGCTCCGCGGACGAGAGCACCAGCCGTCCCGCGCTGGGGCGGTAAAAGCCGGTGATGCAATTGAAAACCGTCGTCTTGCCGGCGCCGTTCGGACCGATGAGCGCAGTGATGTCGCCGCGGCGCGCTTCGAAAGACAGATCATCCACCGCGGTAAGGCCGCCGAAACGCATGGTCAGATGCTCGATTGTGAGCAGCGGATCGGTATTCATCAACGCGATCCGCCGGCCATCAGCCGTGGCCTTCTTTGACCAGCGCGCCGGCAATGGCGCGGCGCTCGCCAAGCGCGATGGTCGGCGCACGCGTGGCGACGAGGCCGCGCGGGCGCCAGTTCATCATCATCACCATCGCCATGCCGACAATCAGCATGCGATACTGCGTCGGAT
>JAXDNH010000128.1:0-11807 GCA_034669525.1 Methylobacteriaceae bacterium
GGAGGCGATGACGAATTCGCCGGCAAAGAACGGGAGTGCCAGGGCGGCCGCGATGACCAGCGCGAGGCCAATCCTGTCCTGCAGGATCGGGAAGATATTCATGTCGGCCTGATAGGTCGTCTTGAACTGGCCGGCCTCGCGGTAAAACACGTCTCTTCCTCAAATCCGCTCGATGATCTTTTCGCCGAACAGGCCCTGTGGCCGAAACAACAGCACGCCGAGCGCTATGAAATAGGCAAGCCAGCTCTCGATCCCGCCGCCGACAAGCGGGCCCCAATAGAATTCACCGAGTTTCTCGCCAATGCCAATGATAAGCCCGCCGACGATCGCGCCCGGCACTGAGGTGAGGCCGCCGAGGATCAGCACAGGCAACGCCTTCAAGGCGACGATCTCAAGCGCGAACGATACATTCGAGCGCGCTCCCCACATGATGCCGGTTGCCAACGCGACGAGGCCGGCAGTGAACCAGACAATCACCCAAATCTGATCGAGCGAGATGCCGACCGACAGTGCGGCTTGGTGATCGTCGGCAACGGCGCGAAGCGCCCGGCCAATGCGCGTCGTCTGAAAGAAGACGGCAAGCACCGCGACCATAAGCGAGGCGATGACCGCCGCGGCAATGTCGATCTTCTGCAACGAAACCAGGCCGCCAAGGATTTTGAGATCGAGCGCGCCCGACGGCAGCAGCAGTTCGCTTGTGATCATGTTCTTCGGATTGCCGCCGAAGACGAGCTCACCGAGACCGATGAGCACATATGTCAGCCCGAACGTCGCCATGAACAGGATGATGTCGGGCTGATTGACTAGCGGCCGCAGGATCACACGCTCGACGGCAAGGGCAAGCACGAACATGACGACGATCGTCAGGCCCAACGCGACGAAGGCCGGCACCCCCTTCTCGTGCAGTCCAACCAGCGTCAGCGCGGCGAAGACCATCATGATCCCTTGCGCGAAATTGAAAACGCCCGAGGCTTTGAAAATCAGCACGAAGCCAAGCGCAATCAGCGCGTAAAGCACGCCGCCGACAAGACCTTCCCACAATGTCTGCACGAGAAGATCGGGGGCGCCGACCATCTGCACGAAGGGGTCGACGAAGATCGAGTAGAGGAAGCTCAATGCACCACACCCAGATATGCGTCGATGACACGTTGATCGCTCCGCACCTCATCGGGCTTCCCGTCGGCTATCTTGTTGCCGTAGTCGAGCACCACGATGCGGTCGGATAAATCCATGACGACACCGATATCGTGCTCGATCAACGCGATCGTGGTGCCGAATTGGGCATTCACGTCGAGGATGAAGCGGCTCATATCCTCCTTTTCTTCGAGATTCATGCCGGCCATCGGCTCGTCCAAAAGCAGAAGCTCCGGCTGCATGGCGAGCGCGCGCCCGAGTTCGACCCGCTTCTGCAAGCCGTAGGGCAAGCGGCCGACCGGCTCCTTGCGAATGCGCTCGATCTCGAGGAAATCGATGATCTCCTCGCAATATTTGCGATGCTCGATCTCTTCCGTGAGCGCCGGCCCATGGCGCCAGAGCTGCCAGAAGAAGCTCCTCTGCATGCGCAGCGTGCGGCCCGCCAAAATGTTGTCGAGCGTGGTCATGCCTTTAAACAGCGCGACATTCTGAAACGTGCGCGCGATGCCTTGCGCCGCTGCCTGATGCGGCCGCATACGCCGGCGTGTCGCGCCTTTGTAAGTGATGCGGCCTTGCTGGGGATGATAGAAGCCGTTGATGACGTTCAGCATCGACGTCTTGCCCGCGCCGTTTGGGCCGATGATGGCACGAATCTCGCCGCGCGTTATGTCGAAGGAAACATCGCGAATGGCACGCACACCGCCGAAGGACAGCGAGATATTCTCAACAGTAAGAAGAGTTTCGCCCGTATCTCGTGTGGGCGCGACCGAAGCAACACTCACGCAGCACGCTCGCGCGGCATTTCGTGGGAGAGACGCGTGCCGGTTTCGAGCTCCTCGGTGCGGACGCGCGCGGCGAGCACGCCTTTGCGGCCGTCTTCATAGGTGACCTCAGTCGAGATATCGGCGAAGGACGAGCCGTCGTAGAGCCCGGTGACAAGCGTTGCATAGCGTTCGGCGATGAAGCCGCGCCGCACTTTTTGTGTGCGGGTGAGCTCACCATCGTCCGCATCAAGCTCCTTCGGGAGAATGAGGAACCGTTTGATCTGTGCGCCCGCCATTTGTGGCTCCCGCGCAAGTGCGCGATTAACCTCGCGCACATGGTCGGCGATCAGTGCATAGACCTTCGAATGGGCGGCGATCTCCTGATAAGATGCATAGGCGATGCCGTTACGTTCTGCCCAATTACCGACAGAGGCGAGCTCGATGTTGAGCATGACGGTAACGTAGTCGCGGCCGTCGCCATACGCGACAACCTCTTTGATATTGGGAAAGAACTTCAGCTTGTTCTCGATATATTTCGGCGCAAACAGCGTGCCGTCACGCAGGCGACCGACATCCTTGGCACGATCCAAAATCTTCAGCTGACCATCACTTTCGAAAATCCCGGCATCGCCGGTCTTGACGAACCCGTCCTCAGTCATCGCTTCCGCTGTCTTCGCCGCGTCCTTGTAATATTCAATGAATTGCCCGGGCGATTTGAACTGCACCTCGCCCTCCGGCGAGAGGCGCAGCGCCACGTTCGGCGCCGCCGGCCCGACGGTGTCGGCGCGCACCGCGCCATCGGCCTGGCAGGTAACGTAGAGGAAAGCTTCCGTCTGCCCGTAGAGCTGCTTCAGGTTGATCCCAAGCGAGCGGTAGAACGAGAAGAGATCCTGCCCGATCGCTTCCCCGGCCGTGTAAGCGGTGCGGATGCGGGAAAATCCGAGCACATTTTTCAGCGGCGCGTAAACGAGCAGCGTGCCGAGCGCGTAGTGGAGGCGCGCGTGAAGCGGCACGGGTTTGCCATCAATGATCTTCTCGCCCCATTGCCGGGCGACACCGAGAAAATGATGGAAGATCGCACGCTTCAGGCCTCCCGCGTCTTCCATGCGGATCATCACTCGCGTCAGCAGCGATTCAAACACGCGCGGCGGCGCGAAGTAAAAGGTCGGCCCGATCTCGCGCAGGTCCTGCTGCACTGTGTCGGCGCTTTCCGGACATGCCATGCAGCCGCCAGCCACAAACATCTGCGCATAGTTAAGGTAATGATCGCCAACCCAGGCAAGCGGCAGATAGGCGAGCTGCTCGTCCTGATCGGTGAGCTTGTCGAATTCGACGGTGTCGCGCGCCGCGGCGACAGAGCGCCCGGCAGAGAGCACGACACCCTTCGAGCGGCCGGTCGTCCCGGACGTGTAGAGCATGATCGAGGGATCGTCCGCTTGGCCCCGGTCTATTTCGGCATCAATTTCTGCAGCGGCCTTCGCATCCGCTAGCGCGATGCGGCTCTCTGCCGTCATCTCCGCGATCGCGCGCAGCCCGGAATGATCGTATGTGCGCAATCCGCGCTCTTCATCATAAAAAACATGCGTCAGTTGCGGCAGCCGCGAGGCAATCGAGAGGATTTTGTCGACCTGCTCCTGGTCCTGCGCGAGCGCGACCTTCACATCGGCATTTTCGAGCACATAGGCCATCTCGTCGGCGACGGCATCGCCGTAGACCGGCACCGGCACGGCACGGAGCCATTGCGCGGCAGCGATCCCCCAATAAAGTGCTGGCCGGTTGGCGCCGACGATCGCCACCTTGTCGCCGATCCCGATGCCGAGCCTGCGCAAGGCATGCGCGAGCGCGCGGACATTCTCGTGGGTCTCGGCCCAACTCCACGTCCGCCAAATGCCGCGATCCTTCAGCCGGATCGCCGGACGCGCGCCGCGCACTTTCGCGTGGTGGCGCAGCCATTTCGGGAATGTGTCGAGCACGCCCTCAGAATCACGTCGTGCGCCAGCCTGCAAGCCAACCTCCCCCTTGCGCCGCTCCGAGCGGCGTGGCTGCCGGCCTTCTTGCGAGGCCTGAAGGCAGCGGAAGCGATGTTACAGGCTCGCCCGGCCCTGTCCATTGCCGGAAGGAGTGTCAGAAGCGGTACCAAAGCGCGCTGATGATGCCGCGCTCGGTGGTCGTATTCACGCCCGGCAGGCCGACTATCCCGCCGATCTGAACCGAGATGCTCTGCGTCACGCTGTAGACCGCGCTCAGCGCGAGCTTGTTCGACCGCGTGGGATAAAGCGGCGCGGTGTGGATGGCGCTGATGTTGAAGGTCTGCAGAAGCACGAGCAGTTTCTCCATCGGCCGGATGCCGAGCGTCGCATCGGCGCGCACTTCGTGGCCGAAGCCGCCTGGGGACCGGTAGCCGATTTCGAGGCTGGAAAATGCGGGAAAGCCGAAAATCGTGAACGAGCGACCGATCAGGAGGCGCGCATCGGCTTGCACTCCGTGGCCGGTATCGAGGAAAATGCGCGAGCGCGTGTTCGTCGCGTCGCGCAATGTGGCTTGAGCGGAGAAAATCCACTCGTCGTACTCATAAAGTTTCACGCGCGCGCCGGCCTCGAGCACCCCGATGCCCGCATAGCTCTGCCCCGGCGGCTTGGCACGGAAATCGAGGACCGAGGGCGCGGCGATGAGCGTCACCTGCTCCATCGCGCCGTATTCCATGTAAGCGGTGAGTTCGAACTTCTTGTAGGAGGCGACCGGCGCGAGACGGCCGCGCACGTCATAGGCACGCAGAGAATCGGAGAACGAGCCGCCGAGAATGACCTCTCCCTCGCCGGGCGGCTGCAGCCAAGCGCCGGCTCGCGCCCCTGCTGTCGCAAACAGCAAGGCGCTGAATGCCAGGATGGGCAGGCAAACGAGACGCATGGCACACGAGCGAGTTGAACAGAACTAAACAACTCTCGCGTGGGCGAGGTCTGTGAGTCAAAGACTTAGACGAATTCCCAGCTCCGAGCAGTACGAATCCGTACATCTGTGGCGAGTATGAAACGCAAAAAGGCCGGGCATGAGCCCGGCCTTTGATAAAATCCAATGAGGTGGTGTGCTCAGCCGTTCAACGCTGGCCGACCATCTTCTTGGCGGCGTCGAGAACGGCGGTGCGGAAGGCGCCCTCGATCGACACGGCGAAATTGTAGTGAGTCGGCGAGAACTGCACCGCGCGATACGGCTTGTTGCTGCGCCAGCCGACCAGGATTGCGCCGAGCTGCATCTGGTCATCGCCCATGAGCACCGCGCCGCCGGAGGCGCCGTCACCGGTCTCGCAATCAAAGGAGAATTCCCGCGTCCCTTCCTGCCCCACGGACAGTTGATCGTGCAGGTGACACGCCTCCATCGACATCCGCCGGCCGTCGCCCCAGTCGATATGGCCGCGAGCCACGAACTCGATGGGGGACTGCGCCTGGACGGAATCGGACAGCTGGTAGGGGGTCACGTCGGACATCGATTTGGTCAGCTTCGCGACCGCCCAGTCGTGAACGGCCGGAAAGGCGTAAGGATTGGTGCTGCCTGCCTTGATCGACGTAAGATCGACCGGGACCCGGATCGGCTGTCCGTTGAGTTCGATGGCGAAGGTGCAGTTGGTGCCGCGGAGCGCACCCTTCTCATCATAGAACACGTGAGCGGCCGTGGTGATGACATTTCCGACCACCGTCAGCTGTCCGGCGCCATGCGCCTCGCCGCATTCAACCAGACCGGAAGCGGCGTGAGTGCGCTTTAAGTCCTTTACATTGAGGCTTTCCGCGGCGGCGAATTCCTCGGGCGAGCGGCGGCTGTTCTTGCCGAAGACGAGAACTTGGGTGATGGGCAGAAAGGCTGAGGAATCAGGGGCTGTCGGGGGCGGAAGTGCGCCGGCGGGGGCGGGAGTAGCCAGCGCGGCGGCGATAGAGAGGCCGGCTAGAAGGTTCAATCCCGAAAGCTGAGGCATCCCTATTCACCTCTTCCCGTTCTGCCGGCCAGTCTGCGCGGAAACGGCTAAGCTTCACAAGCGCGTAGACAAGAGAACGGCGGAGTTTGGCGTGAATTGGGCGCAGCTGTGATTGCGTTGCAACAATCCAGAGGCGCCCGATCCGTTACCAAGTCGTTAGAATTAGAGGGATTACCGGTTACCAGCGGGTTAACGTCTCACTGGATCAGAGCCGAAGCGCGCGGCTCCGATGTCAGTGCCACATGGGTGTGCGGTGCGGCAATTTCCCTTGCGCCGCCGCAGCATCACGGGATAGAGGCGCGAGCCGACCTTCGAGAACTTTGTGCCGCGCCTCTCAGATCGCTACCAGACCCTGATTCGAGGCGGCCGGTTCGAGTGCGATCCCGCTCAGCAGGAGCTTGTCCAAAGACTGGACGCGCTCGCTGCGCGCCTCGAAGGCTATCGCCCGGCAAAAAAAGCCGGGGCTCTCGGCTGGCTCTTCGCCGCGCGCAGCGAGCCGATTCGAGGCCTCTACGTCTGGGGCTCGGTGGGCCGGGGCAAGTCCATGCTCATGGACATGTTCTTCGAGACGGCGCAGGTGCAGCGCAAGCGCCGGGTCCACTTCCACGCCTTCATGGCGGACGTCCACGCCCGCATCCACGCCTGGCGGCAGGAGCGGAAGGCGGGACGTGCGAACGGCGGGGACGATCCGATCGCTCCCGTCGCCGAGGCCTTGGCCCGAGAAGCCTGGCTTCTATGCTTCGATGAATTCACTGTGACTGATATCGCCGATGCGATGATCCTTGGCCGGCTCTTCGCGGCGCTGTTCGAGCAGGGGGTTGTCGTGGTGGCGACCTCCAACGTCGCGCCCGACGACCTCTACAAGGACGGGCTGAACCGGGCGCTATTCCTGCCGTTCATCCACCTCTTGCACCAGCACATGGATGTGGTGCGGCTCGCGGCGCGCACCGATTTCCGGCTGGAGAAGCTGCGCGATTCCTCCGTCTATTGCGTCCCAGCAGATGATCGGGCGCGAGCGGCTCTCTCACAGGCCTTCGAATCGCTTACTGGCCGGCCGCACGGCTCGCCGACGACCCTCCGCGTACTCGGTCATCCGGTCGGGGTGCCCGAGGCTGCGGCCAACGTGGCGCGCTTCTCCTTTGCCGATCTCTGCGAGAAGCCGCTTGGGGCGACTGACTTCCTCGCCGTCGCGCGCGCCTTTCACACCGTCGTTCTCGACGACATTCCGATCATCGAGGCGAACCAGCGCAACGAGGTGAAGCGCTTCATCAATCTGATCGACGCACTCTACGACCGCCACGTGAAGCTGATCGCCTCGGCCGCAGCCGAGCCCCAGGACCTCTATCTCGGCCGCGACAACCGCGAAGCCTTCGAGTTCGAGCGCACCGCCTCGCGCCTTATCGAAATGCGCTCGCCCGAATATCTGGCGCAGCCGCATGCCGCGCGCGCCGGCGTGGGCGATCCCAGCGGCCTTGTTGAGACGTGAGGCTCCCTGGGGCCGATGCTTTCCGCAGGCGAGCGGCTTGCAACAGCGATAGCATCAAGGCAAAGAGGCCCGGTAGGTGGCCAACGAGCCCGCGGGAACTGGAACGAGACTGATGGCGCGTACCAAGATCGCACTGATCGGAGCAGGCCAGATCGGCGGCACCTTGGCCCTTCTCGCCGGCCTGAAAGAGCTCGGCGACATCGTTCTCTTCGACATCGCCGACGGCATTCCGCAGGGCAAGGCGCTCGACCTTGTCGAGGCTTCGCCGATCGAGGGTTTCAACGCCAACCTGACCGGTTCGAGCGACTACGCCGCGATCGCAGGCGCAAACGTTGTCATCGTCACCGCCGGCGTGCCGCGCAAGCCCGGCATGAGCCGCGACGATCTCCTCGGCATCAATCTCAAGGTCATGGAATCGGTCGGTGCCGGCATCAAGCAATACGCCCCGGACGCGCTCGTCATCTGCATCACCAACCCGCTCGATGCGATGGTGTGGGCGCTGCAGAAGGCCTGTGGCCTGCCGACGAACAAGGTGATCGGCATGGCGGGCGTGCTCGATTCGGCCCGATTCCGTTATTTCCTCGCCGACGAGTTCAAGGTCTCGGTCGAGGACGTGACCGCCTTCGTGCTCGGCGGCCACGGCGACGACATGGTGCCCTCGATCCGCTATTCAACGGTTGCCGGCATCCCCCTGCCCGACCTCGTCAAAATGGGTTGGACTACGCAGGACAAGCTTGATGCCATCGTCAAGCGCACTCGTGGTGGCGGCGGTGAGATTGTCAATCTCCTGAAAACTGGTTCTGCTTTCTATGCTCCGGCGGCCTCTGCCATCTCCATGGCCGAGAGCTATTTGAAGGACCAGCGCCGGGTGATGCCCTGCGCCGCTTATCTCAACGGCCAATACGGCGTCGACAATCTGTATGTCGGCGTGCCGGTCGTGCTCGGGGCAAACGGTGTGGAGAAGATCGTCGAGATCCAATTCGACGCGAGCGAGAAGGAAATGTTCGCGAAATCGGTCGCGTCGGTGAAGGGCTTGGTTGACGCCTGCAAAAAGATCAATCCGGCTTTCGCGTGAAGCTCGAACAACTCGCGCTGTCGAGCGTCTAGGGGAAGAGATGAACATCCACGAGTACCAGGCCAAGGCTGTGCTGAAAGAGTTCGGCGTGCCGGTCGCGCGCGGTGTGCCTGTGCTGAAGCCGGGGGAGGCGGCGAAGGCCGCGAAGGAACTCGGCGGGCCGGTTTGGGTCGTCAAAGCGCAAATTCACGCCGGCGGCCGCGGCAAGGGCAAGTTCAAGGAGCCGACGGCCGGTGACAAAGGCGGCGTGCGTCTCGCCAAATCGCCGGAGGAAGTCGATCAATATGCCGAGCAGATGCTCGGAAAGACTCTCGTCACCGCGCAGACCGGACCTGCGGGTAAGCAGGTCAACCGCCTCTACGTCGAGGAAGGTGCGGAGATCGCCAAGGAATTCTACCTTTCAATGTTGGTCGACCGCACGACGTCCCGGGTGGCGTTTGTAGTCTCAACCGAAGGCGGCATGGACATCGAGAAGGTCGCGCATGACACGCCGGAGAAGATCGTCACTTTCTCGGTCGATCCAGCGACCGGGATTATGCCGCATCACGGCCGCAAGATCGCTGATGCGCTCGGCCTCTCGGGTGATCTGGCGAAAGAGGCACAGAAGCTTGCGGCGCAGCTCTATACGGCGTTCACCGCGAAAGACATGGAGCTTCTCGAGATTAATCCCCTGATCGTCACGAAGGACAATCACATTCGTTGCCTCGATGCGAAAATCTCGTTCGACAACAACGCCACGTTCCGCCATCCCGATATCGCCGCGCTGCGGGACGAGACGGAGGAGGATGCAAAGGAAATCGAGGCCTCGAAACACGATCTCTCCTACATCACGCTCGACGGGACGATCGGCTGCATGGTCAATGGGGCCGGTCTCGCCATGGCCACGATGGATATCATCAAGCTCTATGGGGAGGAGCCTGCCAACTTCCTCGACGTCGGCGGCGGAGCGACGAAGGAGAAGGTGACGGCGGCGTTCAAGATCATCACCGCCGATCCGAAAGTGAAGGGAATTCTCATCAATATTTTCGGCGGCATCATGCGCTGCGATATCATCGCTGAAGGTGTGATCGCGGCCGTGAAAGAGGTCGGGCTCAAGGTGCCGCTCGTCGTTCGCCTCGAAGGAACTAATGTTGACCTTGGCAAAGAGATCATCGCCAGGTCGGGGCTGAATGTAATTTCCGCCGACGATCTCGATGATGCTGCGCAAAAAATCGTGAAGGCGGTGAAGGCTGCGGCCTGATGCAGACAGACAGTAAATAGAAGAAGCGAGATCAGCTTTCATGTCCGTCCTTATCGACAAAAACACGAAGGTTATTTGCCAGGGTTTTACCGGCCGCAACGGCACCTTCCATTCCGAACAGGCGATCGCCTATGGAACCAAAATGGTCGGTGGCACCTCACCGGGGAAAGGCGGCTCGACGCATCTAAACCTGCCGGTCTTTGACACTGTCGAGGAGGCGCGGGATGCCACTGGCGCTGATGCGACCGTGATTTACGTGCCGCCGCCCGGCGCGGCCGACGCGATCTGCGAAGCGATCGATGCCGAAATCGCGCTGATCGTCTGCATCACTGAAGGAGTGCCGGTGCAGGACATGATCCGGGTGAAACGCGCGCTGGCGGGTTCGAAGTCGCGGCTCGTCGGTCCGAATTGCCCGGGCGTGATGACTGCCGGGGAGTGCAAAATCGGCATCATGCCGGGGCAGATTTTCAAGCGTGGCAGCGTTGGTATCGTCTCGCGCTCCGGCACGCTAACGTATGAAGCCGTCTTCCAGACGTCGCAGGAAGGGCTTGGTCAGACAACCGCGGTCGGGATCGGGGGCGATCCGGTGAAAGGCAGCGAATTCATCGATGTGCTCGAAATGTTCCTCTCTGATCCAGAGACGCAGTCGATCGTCATGATCGGCGAGATCGGCGGCTCGGCCGAAGAGGACGCGGCGCAGTTCCTCAAGGACGAGGCGAAGCGCGGCCGCAAGAAGCCGGTCGCCGGCTTCATTGCTGGGCGCACGGCGCCTCCCGGTCGCCGCATGGGCCATGCGGGAGCGATCATCTCCGGCGGCAAAGGCGGCGCTGATGACAAGACCGCCGCCATGGAGGCGGCGGGCATCCGCGTCTCGCCGTCTCCGGCGCGGCTCGGCAAGACCCTCGTCGAATTGCTCAAGGGCTGATTTCGTAAAGGAAATCGGTCGAACGTGCTTTCATCTTCGGCCTAATGAGCATATCTCTTCGGTCCTCAGATCGAGACGTGGTTTCGCCCCTTTCGCGGCGTTGAACGCCCCGACCAAACGCTCACGATCGCCGCTGCATCCATGTACGGCACGAGGCGTGCTTTCGAAGGGGCAATGCCCCGGAGGTCATGACAATGGCTCGGCGAGAAGCCAATGGTAACAACGATGGCGGCGGGGCCGCTACATCTGTCTCCAGCACAAATATTGCGTTCGCAAACACATCATTCCTGTATGGCGGCAACGCCGCGTATGTCGAGCAGCTGCACGCTGCCTATGAGCGAGACCCGAACTCGGTCGATGCAGAGTGGCAGGAGTTCTTCGCGCGACTGAACGATTCCGCCGCTGACGTTGAGAAAAGCGCACGCGGACCTTCATGGGCGAAGTCGAACTGGCCGATAGAAGCAAACGGCGAACTTGTTTCCGCCCTCGACGGCAATTGGGCGAACATCGAGACGGCCCTCGGCGACAAGATTAAGGGCAAGGCCGAAGCTCGCGGCACGTCCGTTTCGCACGAGGAGGTGCAGCGCGCCACACGCGATAGCGTGCGCGCCCTGATGATGATCCGCGCCTATCGTATGCGCGGCCATCTCCATGCCAATCTCGATCCGCTCGGCCTCGAGCCGCGTCCCGATCACGTTGAGCTGCATCCATCGAGCTACGGCTTCGAGGAGAGCGATTGGGATCGCAAGATTTTTATCGATCACGTGCTCGGGCTCGAATTCGCGACGATCCACGAGATGCTGGCGCTCTTGCGCCGCACCTACTGCTCGACCATCGGTTTCGAGTTCATGCACATCTCCGATCCGGCTGCAAAAGCGTGGATCCAGCAGCGGATCGAAGGTCCGGACAAGGAGATCGCCTTCACGCGCGAAGGCAAGCGCGCAATCCTGACCAAACTTGTTGAGGCGGAGGGTTTCGAGAAATTCCTTGACGTCCGCTACACGGGGACGAAGCGCTTCGGTCTTGACGGCGCCGAATCGATGGTGCCGGCGCTTGAACAGATCATCAAGCGCGGCGGCGCGCTCGGAACGAAGGAAATCATCGTTGGCATGGCCCATCGCGGGCGCCTCAACGTGCTCTCGCAGGTCATGGGCAAGCCGCACCGAGCGCTGTTTCATGAATTCAAGGGGGGCTCTTTCGTGCCGGAAGCTGTCGAAGG
>JAXDNH010000129.1:0-11322 GCA_034669525.1 Methylobacteriaceae bacterium
AGAGGTTGCGTTCGCGTCCGGTCCGGATCGTCTTCGACTGGCTATGCGAGCTGTTCAGCGAAAGAAATGAATGGTTCCCGCGCGAGTTCAAGCTTGACGAGATGCCGTCGAGCTTCGAGGCCCTAAATCGCATATTTGGAGAACGACACACGATGTGATTATATGTGAACAGGCCTCTTCTGTGAATAATCGTAGCTTCCATAGCTCACCCCCAGCGCAAAGCGAGCGGCTGCTCAGCGCTTCCTATTGGGACGAGCTGCGGCTTTTTCTTGAGGTCGCGAGAGCCAAATCGTTCAATAATGCAGCCAAGCAGCTCAATCTCAGTCACGCGACCGTAGCTCGCAGGGTCCGGCATCTTGAAAAACAAAAGAGAGATCAGCACTTGCTCTCCACCGAACGGGGCATAACGCTGACGCCGCGCGGACAAGAGCTTGCTCGAGCCTTAGCGGAGCTGGATGAATCCCTTTACGCAATCACGACAGGTGTGCAGGAGGATACCCCGAACGCCGAAGCAACCGTCCGTATCAGCATAACTAATGGACTTAACACGCTCTTTCTTGCTCCCAGCTTGGGGGAATTCTCTCAGAAAAACCCGAACATTCATATCCATACGAAGAGTATTCTCAGCTTGAATGACGTGCGGGAAAACCAGACCGACATGATGGTTGCCTTTGCGCCCCCGGAGTCTCGCTCAGATCTCGCCGTCGAGACGCTCGGCAGCATCCATTATCGTCCGCTCGCTACCAAAACATACGTAGCCATGTACGGCCTGCCGAGCGAAGACAATCTGGAACATCACAAGTTCCTGCAATCCTATCTCTATGAGTCAAACCCCGAGATGTGGGGAGATTGGAACGCTCTGGTCGCGAAGGGACGAGTTTCGCATTACTGCGACGATACATTCGTCTACGGCATCATGGTAAAACTCGATCTGGGCATCGGGCTGCTGCAAACCTATCTTGCGGTACATCCAGACGCGGTTCCGCTTGATCTCGGTATACACATCTCCGTGCCTCTTTACGGTATCGCTCTGCCAGAGAGGTTACGATCGCGTCCGGTTCGGGTGGTTTTTGACTGGCTGTGTGATCTATTCAGCGAAAGAAACGAATGGTTCCCGCGCGATTTCAGACCTGAAAAGATGCCGTCGCACTTCGAGTCACTGAATCGTATATTCGGCGAGCGGCACACGACCTGAATCCATATGAACGGATCCTCGACATCTTTCTTGCTCCTCGGCGGGCTTTTGTCTTGCGCTTCGTAAGGTTGAAAATGACTAAAGCAGAACTGATCGAAACGCTCGCCCTTCTTCCGGACGATGCCGAAGTCCTTATTGAGGCATGGCCGGATACTGGAGAGCAACGGGTTAGTCTCGCCGCTCTGCCTCGCTATGGCGAGCTTTACGCGATCAAGGAAGCGGACATCATTCCGGCTGAAGGTGAAAACCCGGCCTTCCTCACGTTAAAGGCGGATACGGAATTCAACCCGCCTCCGGCTTCGTATTAAGGACGCGCTAGCCGAGCTATGGGTCTTAAATCATCCCCGTCCGTTCGGGCGAGCGCGACCGCGCAAGTAGGTAATCATTGCAGCCGTCATGCCTATTCAGACCAGAACTTCAGCGGCGACATGCCGATCATGCCGCGGGCGTGAGAAAGCAACGGTCTGCGTTGCGCACTGCAGCATTTCAATCTTTGCATCGAGTTCTGCCAGCAATTCGTTGGCTGGGTCGAGCGCGCGAAGGCGTTTTGCGGCGGCTTGCATCCGCGAGACGCTCCGCCCGCGTTCGAGTTGACTATATGCATCGAGGATGGTGCCGACGTCTTTGTAGCTTCCCATCATGGCCTCCCACTGTTCCAAGTACGTCTACGCGGTCCGAGCCCAGCGTCGTGGCTCATCACCTTGCGCTGACCTCGCATTGCCCTCGGCCGGCGGCACCCTGCAGGAACCGTCGGAGCAGAGGTTCCGCAAGGCCCGACTGTTTTCATACAGACCTTCGCGCTCTTTTGCAGAGGACACAAACGCCGGCAGCCGGCCGGCAATCGTGCTTGCGTCCTTTTTGAAGTCGAGCAGCATCAGGCTCAGTGGCTTTGCCAAAGTTGGATAGTGTCGCGGCGGACAAGCGAGTGTGAAACTGAGATAGCGGCGATAGAACGCCTGGTGCTCGGCGCGTACGGTGGCAGTCATGAAGTCCGCGTGGAAGTGGACCCCGCCCATGTAGGCCGCTCTAACCGTGATGAACGGAAGTTCCGGATACTGACGCGCAACTGCTGGATTTACGACAAAGCGATTCGGATCGACGACGATTTTGCCGGCCGCAATTTGCGGCTCCAGTACCTCCGGGAACGCATCTAGAGCCGGCGAGACATGCGTGTCACTGCTTAGGAGATGAACCCGAATGGCGCTCACCAATACACCGTCTAGATAAAACCCAAAGTTCCAAGCATTGCCGGTGAGGTCGAAGCGGTCTTCGAGCTTTCGGCTCTCGTTGGGTAGTACCGCCCCTTCCTTGACATAGGCTTCATAGCGCAACCGCAGAAAAGCTTCGATGTCATCATGGGTATAAGCCGGCCGGCACTCTATGCGATCGAGCAGCGTGCCCATGCGCTCCGCAAAACCGGATTGCGGACCGACTACCCTAGCAACGCCACTCATACTCGGCCTCATCCCGCATCTTCGCCATCGTGCATCCATTCGATTGGCGATGCTACGATAACCATTCGTTAACGTTAACCCCCGGGCAGGGGATTCGGCCCCGCCGCACCCCCCAGAATGCCTTCAGCGTTCGGCAAGGAACTTCGGTCATTTTCAACCCGACACGACTGTGCGCCGGCGCCTAGGAGTTGCACAGACTTGAATCGGTTGGATTTTCCGAATGAGAGATGACTCACCTTTGTTTTCGGGATTAACCGAAAGCAACAACTCGCCGGTTCATCCTAAAGTTGGACGTCCAATCGTCTTGTTCGGCGTTCTCGGTCTTGCGCTACTTACCCTCAGTGGAGCTCACTTCTTAGCGCTGACCGACTTTCCTTATGCATCGGGTCTAGGAACTACCATCCTGATCGGCCTCATGGTGGGGCTGGGCGGGCTGTATTGGTATGAGCGTCGCCGGACCGCGGTTCTGCTCAAGAAGCATGAATCGATGCTCCGCGCTATGGAGCTGCGCTACCAGGAGAATTCCCGCCTCTTAGAGACGACGCTCGCGCACATGTACCAAGGGCTGGTGGTGGTGGGTGTCGATGGGAATGTCATCATCCACAACAAACGGGCCGAGGAATATTCGGGGGTCACGCACGAGCAATTTCGCTTCCCTGCACCAGCGCGGGAAATTTTCCGAGAGCAATTCAGAACCGGGGAATTCGGTCCCAACGGATCGCTTATGCCGGAGGACGTCCGAAAGTTCTTTTTGGAGGGCATCGGAACGCTACCCCGCTCTTACATCCGAAAGCGCCCAAACGGTACGGTTCTAGAAGTTCGCAGCGAGCCGATGCCCGGAGGTGGCATCGTCCAATCCTATACCGACATAACCGAACTGGTCCGCGCAAAGGAGGCGGCGGAGGCCGGCGCACGAGCAAAGTCGGTCTTTCTTGCAACGATGAGCCATGAAATCCGCACGCCGCTGAACGGCGTCTTGGGGATGGCCAGCTTGCTGCGCGAAGGGCAGCTGAACCCCGAGCAGCGCCGCAACGTCGACGCAATCACCAGCTGCGGCGACGCATTGCTGCACATCATCAACGATATCCTCGATCTGTCGAAGCTCGAGGCCGGCATGATGGAGATCGAGGAGCGACCCTTCGATCTGCCCTTGTTGATCAATTCGACGATCGACGTGACGCGGGCTGCCGCGGCTAGCAAGGGAATCAGCGTCGAAGTTCACGCCGATCCCGATCTCCCACGCATCATCCGCGGCGATCGCAATCGGCTGCGGCAAGCAATGCTCAACCTTTTGAGCAACGCGGTGAAGTTCACTGAGGTCGGGCACGTCGTTCTGCGCGCGACTCCGGGGACCGCGGCGGGTCAGCTCCGTATCGAAGTGTCCGATACCGGCATCGGCATAGAAGACGAAGCGCGCGACCGACTGTTCAAGGAATTCTCGCAGGTCGACGCCTCGATCAGCCGGCGCTTCGGCGGCACCGGCCTGGGTCTGGCGATCACGCAGCGCATCGTCCAGGCGATGCAGGGGCGGATCGGTCTTGAGAGCGAGCCGGGCAAGGGCAGCTGCTTCTGGTTCGAAATCCCGCTTGCAGCCGCGCCGGACGCGGTTCTGACTGGCCACGGGCCAGTTTTGGAGAGACGCTCGCTACCGGTGCCGGTCTCGGCGATCGCTGCCGGGGAGCTCACGCCCTCCGGGCAACCGGGAAACGGCTGGCGCATCCTCGTCGTCGAAGACATGGCGGTGAATCAGATGGTCGCCCGCGGCCTCCTCGAGGCGCGCGGCCATTCTGTCGATGTGGCGACGGATGGATTGGAGGCGATCGCCAAAGCCGAAGCCAACGACTACGACCTCATCCTCATGGACATGCAAATGCCGCGCATGGACGGGCTTGAGGCGACACGTCTCATCCGCGCCCGCGGCGGCAAACTGGCGATGGTGCCGATCGTCGCGATGACCGCGAACGCGTTCGGCTCAGATCAGGCCGCTTGTGCGGAAGCGGGCATGAACGATTTCGTTTCGAAGCCGATCGATGCGGAGAAGCTTCGTGAAGCGCTCGACCGTGTCATGTCCGGCCGGTCCGCCCCTGCGAAGCGCGTCCAGGATATCGCCATGGCATTCAACGCGTCACCACTTGAGGCGCTTCGTCAGCAGCTCGGTGCCGCCGCGGTGGAAGACGTCATCGAATGCTGCAAGCTCGAAGTGCCTCCGCTACTCGGGCGATTGGAAAGCTCCCTTGCGCAAAGCGACGCCGGCGAGTCGGGCGATTTGCTTCGTTCGCTAGAGGGCGCGTTGACCAACCTCGGCTTCATTGCCGCAACGGATTATTGCCGGGCGCAGTCCCAACACTTGGCAGCGGGTAAGCCGCCAGATGCCGAGTTCGTCAAAGTCCTCGACCGGCTCTTAGAGGAGGGCTGGCGAATGATCGACGTTATTGTCGCCAAGTCGAAGGCAACGGAGCCGCTCGCCTCGGCTGCCTAATCAGGCGAACCCGGCGCCAACCTTCTCGGCAAGGCGATGTGACTTCGCAGCTGCAAGCACCTCCGCCCTGACCTCGATCCAGGCGCGCTCCGCGTTCTCGGAGGCGAGGCTCAGCACGCTGCACATTTTCAAATATTTGCCGGACGCGACGAGCCGATCAAAATAGGCCTCGTCATTCCAGCGCTGTTGCAGGGAGCGCAGCCGCTCTTCGCTGCGGACGCGGCGCGCAAGTGAAGCGGGCGAGGCGAGCGCATAGTGCTCCTCGCACATCACCTCGACGCAGTCGGGGACGGCGACACGGGAGGCCGCATGCAGGCAGCCCGGAACGCAGCAGGACAGGCGATCTGAAGACATGGAGTTTCTCAAGCGCCGCCAGTCTCGCGCGAGGGTGCTTGGAAAGCGTTAATTCGATTGCGACAATTCGCGCGTTTGGGCGCGTTTGCCGGGCTTAAGCGCCGCGGTCCCGATTCGGCATTTCGGCCCGGCCATGGAGAATGCCGCGAACAAACGTGGTGCCGAACTCGCGGTCGCCACCCCGCGCCAGGCTCGATACGATTCCGGCCGCAAAGGCCAGGGCGCCGCCGATCAGCGCGGCAGCGGCGAGATGGGAGCTGCTCATGGCGTTGCCCATGGCGATGATCGCGGCCTCCGTGGCGGCTAATCCGACGACGACGACGACAACCGCATCGAGAGCCGTCGCGCGCGCCCAGAGCACAAGCGCAATGAGCGGGGCGACCGCTGCGATCGACAGCACGAGCGCAATTCCAATTGCCGTGCGCGGATCCATCGCGGTCGTGCTCGTCCAAGCGGTGGAAGCAATAATAACGGTAATCAGCAACAACCGCGTGATGGCAAGCCGGCGGCTGGTCAGCGCTTGCGCGTCGCGCACGCGATGGAAGGCATCGTGACCGAGTGCCGTCGCGCAGGCATGGAAGCCGACGCTTGCGAGCGCCAGACCCAGTGCCGACAAAGCCGCGGCGACCAAGCCGGAAAAAGCCGTGCCGAGCCCGGCGAGCAATGGCAGGTTGGCGAAGAGAAAATCGCGTCGAGGCGCCAGATCGCCTTCGCGAAGATTGTCCTTAAAGCCCGGCCTCGCCGCGCACGCCTGCCGCAGGGCAATGGGCGTCGGCCGCTCCGTTCCGCAAACTGAGAAAACGCCGTTCTTAGAGCCGGCATAGAGTGCGGGGCTCAGCCGGTCGGGCTTCTGACCAACCGCATCCTGAACGAGCGCGACGGAACTCGCCGCGATCGTCGCGACGATGAGGCCGCCGAACAGAATGAGCCAGAGAAGCGAGACGAACCCGGCTCGCCGCGCCGAGCGGCGGTCCGGCGCGCCGAATGCCGGCGCCACAACGGGAACAAGTACCGCGAGCCCGACCGCCAATGCGGCCACGATCCCGATGTTGAAAGCGCCGGGATCGCCGCCGAGCAGGTTCCAGCCGGCGAGATGCGCAGTTGCCTTCTGCCAAAGAGCCTCGTCTCCCAAAATCGGGAACGGCAGCTGATTGCCCCCGAGCGCCAGCACGATGAGCGGCAGCGCAAAGGCGGAAACGAAAATGGCCCCCGCCGCGACCGAGCCCCAGACCGCGCCGGCAAAGCCGCCGGGCGCCACCAGGAAAACAAGGATGATGCCGGCGAGAGCCGCCGCAAGGGGCCGGGAAAAGCCGCTCCAAAGGTTCAAGGCACGCACCGCAATCTCGACGCCGGCATGGGCCAGCGCAAAGGCGATCACCGCAATGAGAAGCGCGACCGCGACGCGCAACATGGTGCTGGGAAAGCGCGCGCCGACGAGGTCGGGAATGGAGAACGCGCCCGTTTTGCGCACGAATGGACGCACGCCGAGCCCGGCGAGCGCTGCCCCCGCGAACAGGCCCACACCGAAATCGAGCAGCGACACGCCCGCGGGCAGCGCCACCAGGCACGCGCCCGCCAACGCCGCGATCAATGTCGTCGCGGCAAATCCGGCATAGATTGCCGGCACCCGCCGTCCCGCCGCATAAAAGCGCGAGATGCGCATCGAGTGGAGCAGCACGCCGAGCGTCGCCAGACTCACCAGCGCCACCATCGGCCCGAGCACCGCGACGAGCCGCTCCGGCACGCCGATCCGGTCGAGCAGGATGATCAGCGCGCAGCCGAGCACCAGGAACGCGCTGGCGAAGGCGACGCGCCCGTCGATACTCGCCCGTTCCTCGCCGAATTCGCCGGTCCAGTCCTGCCGCATGCCGTTCAGCCTAACGTTAACCTGCCCTTGCGCGGGCGCATTTCGCGTTCCAATGATACTTGGCGGGGCGAAGCAACGATAGTTGCAGGGGCTGGCGCGAGGGATTTTGGCAGACGAAAAAACGCGGATCGTGATCGCGGACGACCATCCGCTGGTTCGCGGCGCGCTCTCCCAGGCCCTCTCCGGCGCAATTCACGCGGAGATCGTCGAGTCCGCCGACCTCGACGGCCTCCTGCGCGAGCTCGGGGCCAATCCCGACCCCGATCTCGTCCTCCTCGATCTCGCCATGCCCGGCATGCGCGGCCTCTCCGGCCTACTCTTCCTGCGCGCGCAGCATCCGGCGGTGCCGGTCGCGATCGTCTCGGCGAACGAGGATCGCGGCATCATCCGCTCCTGCCTTGAGGCGGGCGCGCTCGGCTTCATCCCGAAGACGACGCCGATCGAGACGATGCGCGACGCGGTGCGCCGTGTGCTCAAGGGCGAAGTCTGGATTCCCGCCGATTTCGATCTCGCCGCGCCCGCCGGTCAGGAGACGACCGACATCGTGCGCCGCCTCGCCTCGCTCACCCCCCAGCAGGCGCGCGTCTTGATGATGCTGTCGGAGGGGCTCTTGAACAAGCAGATCGCCTACGAGCTTTCGGTGTCGGAGGCGACGGTGAAGGCGCATGTCTCGGCAATCTTGACCAAGCTCGGCGTCGAAAGCCGCACGCAGGCGGTGATCGCGGCGGGCAAGATCGGCGGCGTCGCGGGGTAGGAGCGCCGTCATGCCCGGCCTTGGGCCGGGCATCCACGAAGCAACCGCGCATCGCTTAGTCGTGGATGGCCGGGTCAAGCCCAACCATGACGCGGCATCGAGCAGGCGCGCGTCAACGCCGCCGCACGCCAACGCGTACGAGAAAGAGAAACCAGGAGGACACGGGGACATCGGGTCACCGATCCTGAAGCTTCATAAGAGAGCCGGTTTCCCGGGTCCCCGTGTCGGCGACTTGGTCGGCTTTCACACCGCGCACTTCGATGGAGGAGCGAACCGGAGCGCGACCTGTTCAGGTATCACGCTCTTCTGCGCTACCTCGAAGAGGCAGCGCGGCCACTCGCCATCCCCAGCGTGCCAACACGCGACGGGTCTTAGTGCCCGCCGGGCGCGATTTACAGCCGCGCGTCTATGGGGAGCGCGCGCGACCCTAGCGAAAGCCCCCCGGGTCTCTGGGGTAGGTACCCCCAGGCGCGGGCGCCGTTCCCCGCCGCGTTCAAGAACCTCTCGAGAAACGCCCTCTTGGAGGCGGGGACGGCGGGGTATGTAGGATTATATTCAGGCGGAGTCAAGAGGGAAGTTGTTGGAAATCGTCGTGGCCGTCCGTCCTCCTTCGCCGCGAGCCTACTTGACTTAGCTGCGGCCACGCGCAGCCTCTCACGAAAGTTGTGGAGCGACTTATGTCGGCGAAGCCGATCATTTTCATCAGCTATGCGCACGCCGATGAGCCGGAGAAGCCAAGCGAAGGCGAGGTCCGATGGCTCAGTTTCGTCCGAACATACCTACAACCCGCCGTAAAGGATGGCGTTTTCGACCTATGGGTCGATCGCCAGATGATGGGCGGCGCCGATTGGGATCCAGAGATCGAACAGAAACTTCGCGCCTGCGACATTTGCATTCTGCTTGTATCGGCCAGCTCTATGGCATCCAATTACATCATCGACAAAGAGATTGCGATTATTCGCGAGCGGCAGGCGAAAGGGGAGAACGTCTATTTCTATCCGCTTCTCCTGACTCCGACGCCGGATGCCGGGCTGGCGAAGGTCAAAGACAAAAATCTTCGGCCGCGCGACGCGAAACCGTTCTCCGGATTTTCGCTTCACGATCGCATGCAGCACATGACGGAAGCGGCCAACGAGATCGCGAGGATCGCAGAGCAAGTTGTGAAGCGTAAAAGCGTTTCACAGCCGGCCATTGGTTCTGCCCCCCTGAGACGTTCCGCCAATATCGACCTCACAGGTCTCCCGGAAACCCCATACGAACGGCTCGTGGGTCGCGAGGGAGAACTGAAGTGCCTCGACGAGGCCTGGGCGGATTCCAAGACCAATATCGTATCGCTGATTGCCGAGGGCGGCGCGGGTAAATCGGCACTTGTCAATGAATGGCTGAAGCTTTTGCAGGCCGAAAATTATCGCGGCGCGAAACCGGTGCTCGGCTGGTCGTTCTACAGCCAGGGCTCAAAGGAGCGTGCGACCGCCGCGGACGAATTCCTGGATTGGGCATTGAAAAAGCTCGACATCAAGATCGAAACCACCAGCGCCAGCACCAAGGGCGATGCGATCGCTGAAAAAATGATGCAGCACCGGGTGCTGCTGGTGCTCGACGGTGTCGAGCCGTTACAACACGGCCTCGATGCGCAACTCGGGCAATTGAAGGATCAGGGCTTGCGTTCGCTGCTACGCCGCTTTGCTGCGGCGCCGCCGGCGCAAGCACACGGACTGATCGTGCTCACCAGCCGGCTTGCGGTGACTGACATCGCCCGCTGGAAAGATGGCGCCGCTCCAGTCCTTGACGTGGAGAAATTGTCAGATGATGCGGGCGCGGCGCTACTGCGCGACAACGCTGTTTGGGGCACCACTAACGAGTTGAAGGCTGCAGCGCATGAGTTTGGTGGACACCCGCTCGCACTAGGCCTGCTCGCAAGCTTCCTTAAAGAGACGCAAACAGGCGACGTGCGGCGACGCGACCATATCCGAGAATTTTTTGCCGACACAGATAATCCACGCCACGATCACGCTAGGCGCGTGATGGAATCGTACGAAAACGAGTGGTTGGCCAAGCAGCCAGTCCTGCTCGCGATCATGCATATGGTCGGATTATTTGACCGGCCCGCGAATCGTAGAATCCTATTTGCTTTGCGCAGACCACCAATCATCAAGGGTTTAACGGACGAGATCGCAAATCTCGACGATAAGCAGTGGCAACGCGCAGTTGCTCGTTTGCGTGACGTCCGACTCTTATCACCGAAAGATCCCTCTGCTTCGGACGACCTCGATGCGCATCCCTTAGTGCGCGAATGGTTTGGCGACCGGCTGAAGCAGAGAAACGAGCTAGCATGGCAAGCGGCTCATGGACGTCTGTACGAACACCTGCGTGACACAACAAAGGAGGGAAAGTCACCTACGGTAAATGACCTAACACCACTGTACCACGCTATTGGGCACGGCTGTCGTGCTGCGCGTTACCGGGAGACACTTGACGACGTTTACGTCGGTCGTATCTGTCGACGACGGGCTGATGGTAGGATCGAGTTTTACGCACGTAGCAGGCGGGGAGCGTTTGGTTCTGATCTCGCCGCCATCTCATGGTTTTTCGAACGATCCTATGACAAACCGGTCGCGGCGCTAAGCGCTGAAGACAGGGGCTGGGTGCTCTCAGATGCCGGTTCGACGCTGCTCGCGCAAGGCCGCATCCACGAGGCACTGCTCGCATCCCGCGTGGCGCTTCGGGCAAGCATTGAGCAAAAATCGTGGGAAAGTTCTGCCAGCCGCGCCTCAAATGTTAGTCAGTTCGAATTGCTGGTTGGAACTGTCGCTGCTGCCGTTTTAACGGCCGAACAGGCGGTCTCCTATGCCGATCGAAGTGCAGATGTGTTCTTGACGATAGGTAATCGTGGAGTCCTTGCTAACGCGCTGCATGCCGCCGGGCAGGGCGAGTTGGCCGAACGTATTTTAATGGAAGCCGAGCAGCGGCAACAGAAACGGAGCCCAACATATCCCCTGTTACCTTCTGTGCTGAGCTATGTGTATTGCGATCTGCTTCTATCGAGAGGGCGGCACGTTGATGCACTTGCTCGCGCAGCTACAACTATAGAATGGCAGAAGCAGCAGGGCTGGCTTCTGGACATTGCATTAGATACCGTAAGCTTGGGCCGCGCCCATCTGGCTCTCGCGATAAATGATAAGAGTGACGTGCCGTCTTCCAGCACAGGCAAGAATCTAG
>JAXDNH010000130.1:0-18716 GCA_034669525.1 Methylobacteriaceae bacterium
GATGGAGCGTCCCCTGCCCGCCCGTGCGGTGCAGGTGGCCGAACGCATCGTCGAGCGCATCATCGAGCGGGTGGAAGTGTCGCGCGAGCGGGCCAAGCTGCCGGATCGCCGCAAGGGCTACACGCAGAAGGCCTCGGTCGGCGGCCACAAGGTCTATCTGCGCACGGGCGAATACGACGACGGGCGGCTCGGCGAGATCTTCATCGACATGCACAAGGAGGGCGCCGCCTTCCGCTCACTGATGAACAATTTCGCCATCGCAATCTCGCTCGGCCTGCAATACGGCGTGCCGCTCGAAGAATTCGTCGACGCCTTCACCTTCACGCGCTTCGAGCCGGCCGGCCTCGTGCAGGGTAACGACACGATCAAGAACGCGACGTCGATCCTTGATTACGTCTTCCGCGAGCTCGCCGTCTCCTATCTCGGCCGCTACGACTTGGCCCATGTCGCGCCGGAGGACATGGCTTTTGATGCACTCGGCCGCGGCGAGGAGGAAGGCAAGGCGCCGGAAGGCGCGAGCGCGCCGGGTCAGCGCATGCTGCCGGGCGTCGTATCGCGCGGGCTCGTGCGCTCCAAGCCGGGCGACGGGCTGAAGCTGCTGCAGGGCGGCGCATATGAGGGCCGCACGCATTCGGTGCCGATGGGCTTAGCGACCGCCGTCGCGACGGCGCTGAAGGGTGACATCGAAGAACGTGCGCGCGAAGCGACGCATAGCGAAGTCGCCGAACTTGCCTGGCATGAGCCGGAGGCGGTCGCGCGCGTCGCCGACAAACGCGCCGAGGCGCGGATGAAGGGCTATACCGGCGAATCCTGCTCCGAGTGCAACAATTTCACGCTCGTGCGCAACGGCACGTGTTTGAAGTGCGACACGTGTGGCGCGACGACGGGGTGCTCGTGAGTTGAGGTGCGGCCAATGTGATTCGCCGATCTCGCGCCCCATCACTTTCGAACAGGGTCTGAACCTGAGACGCATTCACGTTCCAGGTTTTAGTTGGAAAAATCCGTATGATCGAAAGGTTTAGTGGAACCCGCGGCAGACTGCTTCTGATCCAGGAACTCCAAAGGCAGAAACTTACCGTCGGTATTTCTGGGATCGCCGAAGCGTTGGCCGACGCAGGAGAGCTCGCCTCAGTTAGCAAGGGAGGTGTGCTGATCGAACAAACTGGCGATGATGCTGACGTTTATTTCATAGTTGTGGGCTCATTCGACGTTGTTGTAAATGGCAAACGAATTGCTCGGCGACACGCCGGCGACCACATTGGAGAAATGGCTGCGGTTTCCCCAGTTCAACGACGAGCGGCTAGCGTTGTCGCAGCCGAAGATTCCGTCGTATTGAAATTGTCGGAAGAAGCTCTCTCCACCATAGGCGAGCGATATCCCGAGATATGGCGGCGTATCGCTCGCGAGCTATCCGGACGCCTGGAGCAGCGAAATTCATTAGTGCGGAAACCCAACGATAGAGTACGGGTATTTCTCATGTCTTCAACGGAAGGCTTACCGATCGCCAGAGCCGTTCAAAGCGCCTTCGCACACGATGCGTTTCTTCCGGTGGTTTGGACGGACGGGGTTTTCAAGATATCAAACTACACGTTAGAGAGTTTGGAGGACGAACTTGATCGTGCAGACTTTGCCGTTGCGATTGCTCACTCTGATGACCACACGACCACTCGGGGCACAACGTGGCCGACAGCACGCGACAACGTCGTTTTTGAGCTTGGCTTCTTCATGGGTCGACTGGGGAGGAGTCGTTCCATACTGATGGAACCAAGGGCGCCGGGTATAAAATTGCCGAGCGACCTCGCTGGGTTGACTACGGTCGGTTACCGTTTCGATAGGGGACCTGATGCCGCCGCTCTGTTAGCCCCTGCCTGCAACGAATTACGGGAGCACATTTTGAGGCTGGGGCCTCATATTTGACGGGTGCTCAAGAAGCGGTGAGACTAGGAAATCGTGGTGAGGCAACATGGGATGGAAGGAATCGCTCGAACAGTCGGTTGACCAGATTCTTGAGACTAAGTTCGAAGAACGAGAAGGACGAGTCGTTCCAACCTCCGCCGACGTCACAAACAGTGAGGCGGTGCAAATCGACGGGGTCTTTCTGTATGCTGATCTCGCCGGCTCGGCAGCTCTGGCAAAGAATTGTCCTTGGTCGACCACCGCGAAAATCATTCGAGCGTTCTTGGATGTTTCTAGCCGTCTAATTCGGGCCTATGATGGTGAAATTCGTAGCTTCGACGGCGACAGAGTTATGGGCGTGTTCATGGGAGATCAGAAGAATACGTACGCAACGCGGTGCGCTCGAGAAATATTCTATTGTGTAGAAAACATTGTTGGTCCGAAGGCTAGTAAGAAGTTCAAGTCTGTGACTGATGCGGCAATCAAGCTCAAATGCTCTGTAGGTGTGGATCGGGGCACAAGCCGAGCTGTCCGCGCAGGTATCCGGGCGAACAATGACCTGATTTGGATAGGCAGAGCGCCCAGTATGGCGGCTAAACTCTCCGACGTCCGTGAGTATCCTTACTGCGTCTTCATCCACAAAGATGTTTATAATAAGCTTCCCGACTCCGAGAAGAAGGAGGGCGAAACAAGCATTTGGGAAACTCGCACGTACAAGTTTGCGGGTGAAGAACACACCGTTTACCGTACTAATTGGACTCGGACGCCCTGAGGCGCAGTCCGGAAATCGTCGCCCAGCTGATGGAACTAACCCGCATTGCGCCTTCGACTACCCACAGCGGCGGATGCCAATGCGGCGCGGTGCGATATCGCGCCGATGGCCCAGGAGATCGCGGCAGCGTCTGCTACTGCCGCATGGGCTAGAAAGCCTCGGGCCAGCCGTTCATGGCCTTCGTGCGCTTTCGCGCAAGCCAAGTGCACTGGTCGAAGCCGCCGCGAAATTTCGGGAAGCTCGAACACGCGCGAGCCGGAATCCAGGGCAAAGGCAACGCGCCTCTATATCGTATCACAGCCTTCGCGCTGCGAGCGCGTTCGCCATCAGCTTCCGCACTCCGTACCGGTGGAACGGAGTGATGAAAAAAAGGTAGAGTTTACCGGAGAGGTTGTGAACGCTGCAGATGGTGGAGACGACGACGCTCGTTCTGTCACCGTCAGGCACTTTCAGGACCGATAGCCTGAAATCCATATGCCTGTTGTTGCGCCCGGCGACAATTTCATCCTCGCTGAGCCAGAAAATTGGCCAGACGCCGATCTTTTCGCCGACGACATAGCGGTCCTTGATCTCGACATGGAGGATTTCGGATGCGGTCGGTGCGTCGAGGCCGGCAAGAGAGGCAACCTTGTTGCGGGCGATCAGAAGCAGCTTCATCCATAGCGGATGATGGGCGAAAATGGCGAAGAAGATATCGACGATGCCGAGTTCGCTGCGGCTCAGTGGCATCCGGTAGGAGTCACGGAAATAGACGTGCTGCATCGGCTCGCGATTCAGCATGCTACTGGACGGCACCTCGCATTCGACAACGCTCATGCGAAACTCCCGAGCTGGCTTTCGATGTCTCTCTTCTTCCACCTAGCATTCGCAGGCCCTACGCAAGCATAGCTCATGCGGGCCAGCACAAGCAGCCTCTATTCTTTCAGCCGGCTAAACTTTGTGTCCCGAGGACGAGGTTGGGATTCGTGCCGCCCCTCATCCGGCGGCCCAAGGCTTGTGCTCGGGACCGCCAAAAGGCCGGACCCTATGCCGGCATAGCGCGCGATGGCTCTCCTCGTACCTTGATCCGTTACCTGGGGATGCCATCCCGCGGGCCAATCCGCCGACCAGTTTGGGCTTGCAGTCCTCAGAATTTGTCCTTTACCCTGCGCGATCATAAGGAATTCCAAGCGAACTCAGATGAAGATTTTTGTGTCATTTGCCTCGGAGCAGACCGAACTTGCGGAGCCGATCGCCTTAAGCTTGCGCGACCGCGGCCACGAGGTTTTCTTCTCTCACGATGACCTGCCGCCTGCAGAGAGCTTCGATGCGCGGGTCGAACGCGCCATCGGCGACAGCGATGTCTTCATTTTCCTGATCAGCCCCCAGTCGGTAACGCGGGGGCGCTACACGCTTACCGAAGTCGCATTCGCCAAACGGAAATGGCCCAACCCGAACGCGCGCGTGCTGCCGGTGATGCTGCTCCCGACCCCGTTGAATGCCGTGCCTAATTACCTGAAGGCCGTTACCATCCTGGAACCGGAGGGAAACGCGGCAGCCGAGACGGCAGCCGCGGTTACATTCCTTGATCGAAAAAGCACAAATCTCGATCTCCTCATTTTGACAGCTGTTGCGTCACTCTCCGGACTAGTGACGTTTTTGATAATGAGATACGCCGCTGAGTTTTTGAAAGTGCAAATTCTGAACTGGGGAAAGGAGACCGTAGGTCCGAGCGTTGTTCCAGGTCTGCTTTTCGGAGCCGTGGTCGCCTATTCCTGTTACCGCTTTGGCTCGCGCGAACGCTTTACCCTGGCAACCGCCGTCGCCCTTATTGTGGTCGGGTGGATTCTCGCAGTTCAAGTGGCGGCATTGGTCACAATCCAATTGTCTCAATACCATGCGACAGTCTCGAACAGTTCGATTGATGCTTCAATCGATAGCGAGTCAGGCCAGCCAAGCATCTCGACCAAAGATGTGCCCTATGTCGGCTGTATTGGGGGTGCAATCGGCGGCTTAATTGGCGGCGCGCTCACCGCGCTGGGGGCTTCGCTCGCAAACGGCCGCTTTCGACGGATGGAAACCTGGTCTCTAACTCTGGCGGCGGCTATCGCTGCAGGCCTGTTACTTGAAACGACCGCATACATGAAAGAGGGCAGCACATTTATGACGGCGGTCTTCTTCATCGTGTGGCAAAGCGCTGTCGCGGCGTCTATCGCCTATGGCTTGCGCCGAGACTGGGCCGCTTGAGCCTGCCTCTCTCGCGCGTGCGGGAGTGGTGCGGTGCCTCGTCCGGCGGGGGCTTCATGCCGTCAAATAAAAAAATCGCAAAAAGTTATCCCCGGTGCTTCCCGCGCTCGTATCCTGCCCGCCATCCCCGCACACACGCGCGGGCGCTTCCGGAAGTGGTTCTGAAAGTGCGGGCGGGGAACGGCGCCTGCGGCTGAGGTCCACCTAACCGAAGCCCCGGGAGGCTTTTGCAAACGGCGGCAAGCCGACACCCGCGCGCGGCAAAGACCTGCGCACGTGGAGGAGGTAAGCCGCCGAGTGACCCGCCCGTCCGGCAATACGACCGGTCCGCCCTCGAGGGCTTGAGCGGGCCAAGGTGGCCCAAAGGCCAACCAGGTCCGTGAAGATGCGGGACGCGAAACACAGAAACCGCCGCACACGGACGCCGGGCGACCGGTTTCTAAAATTTAGGAACGGCCGCTCGGCGCCCGTGTCCTCTTTACTTCGCTTTTTCGCACGTGCTGGCGTGCGGCGGCGATGACGCGCGCCTGCAGGAGCGCTGGTATTCCACATACATTAATGTACTCGGATCGGAACAGACACGCGCCCATTCGTAGAAGAAAAACCTCGAACTATTACTCCCGGGAAGCATTTAGGTCACCGCCGCACAACCCGTGATGAACGGTTTGTGACCGCACTTTACCATTTGCGACTTGAATCCGCGCGCGCGCCCCGCCAAGTTAGGCCATCCGCCGCGGGGGCGCTCTTGCCGGTGCGGCGTAAAACCAAAGAGGATTGGACATGAAGACCCTCAAATTTGCGCTTCTCGCCGCCGGCCTGCTGGCCGCCGCGCCCGCTTTCGCCCAGACCGCGGGCGGCACCACGAATACCGGCCCGCAGGGCACGGGCAATTTCGTCGCCGGCAAGCCCGAAGGCTCGGGTAATTTCGTCGCCGGCAAGCCTGAGGGCACCGGCAATTTCGTCGCCGGCAAGCCGGAAGGCACCGGCAACCCGGTCGCCGGCAAGCCGAAGGATCCGGCGAAGTAGGCTGACCGACCCAATCCGAACGCGTAAGGTTTGGTAGGAGTAACCCGGCGGGACGCTTAGTCCCGCCGTTTTTATCTGGAGCAAGAGCATGGGCTTGCGGCGCGCTCTCTTCCTCGCGGTTTTCTCCGGCTTTTTCTTTGTCGCGCCGGCCGCCGTGCACGCCGCGCCCGAATCTTTCGCCGATCTCGTCGCCCGGGTGGCCGCTTCGGTCGTGAACATTTCCATCAAGGGCATGGGCCAGGCCCCGATGCCGATGGATGGCGACTCGAAGAACGTCGCCTATGCACCCCATATCGTCGATCTCGTCGGCTCCGGGGTCATTGTCGATCCGACCGGCATTATCGTCACCAACAAACACGTGATCGACAATGCCTACGAGATCACCGTCACTCTTTCCGATCGCACCGCTGTCCAGGCGCGGCTGCTCGGCAAGGGACTATCATTCGATCTCGCGATCCTGAAAATCGACGTCGATCATGCCCTGCCGGCGATCAAGGTCGGCGACAGCGACAAGGTTCGCGTCGGCGACCGCGTCATTGCCATCGGCAATCCGCTCGGCCTCTCGAGCACGGTCACATCCGGCATCGTCAGCGCGCTGCACCGCGACCTCAGCGGCACGCCCTATGACGAATTCATCCAGACCGACGCCGCGATCAATCACGGCAATTCCGGCGGTCCGCTGTTCAACATGAATGGCGAGGTGATCGGCATCAACAATCAGATTTTCTCGGATTCGGCGAGCAGCGGTTCAATCGGATTGGGATTTGCGATTCCATCAAACGATGTGCGCTTCCTGGTCGAGCAGATCCGCGATTACGGGCGCCCGCATCTCGGCTGGCTTGGCCTGCGCATCCAGACATTGACGCCGGAAATGTCCGATGCGCTGCAGCTGCCGCTGAATAGCGGGGCGATCGTTGCCGAGGTCACACCGGGGGGGCCGGCGGCGGAGGCGGGGATCGAGGCTGGCGACGTCATCCAGGGCTACGGGAACCAGAAGATATCCGACTACCGCGTGCTCAACCGGCTCGTCGCGATGGCGATCGGCCGTACCCTGCAGCTGCACGTTTGGCACGACGGCTCAACCCGCACCGCGGGTGTGACCGTCAAGGAATGGCCGCAGGAGCTCTGGGTCTCGTACAAGAACGAGACGATGCGCGCGCCGATCTTCACCAAGATACGCGATTTCGGCTTCGACGTCGCCGATCCGAGCGATGATGTGAAGAAGAAATTCAGGATCGAAGGCGACCCGACTGGGCCGATCGTGATCAATGTTGTCGACGACACGGCGGCGAGCGGCGCCAAATTCAAGCCGGGCGACGTCATCCTGAAAGTGCAGATGGAGAATGTGCACTCCGTAGCGGAATTGCAGGACAAGCTTCTCGATCGCTGCAACAAGGGCCAACGCAACGTGCTGATCTATGCCAGAAACGCGAGCGGCACGCCGCGCTGGGTGACCCTGCCACTGCGGCTCTGATTGCCGCAGTCAGCGAAGCGCCAACGCGACTACTCGCGCGGGCCCCGCGAGCTAAAAATTATCGATTGCGCCCCGCCGCGAGCCGCCGCTCCATCGCCAGCGAATAGCGGGACATGCCAAAGCAGAAGACGAAATAAAACATCGCCGCGAAGAGATAGCCGGTGGTCGAAATCGTCGGGCCCGCCCATTCGGGATCGAGACGCGCCGTATCGACGGTGCGCAGGAAATCGAAGATACCGACGATCGCAACGAGCGTTGTGTCCTTGAACAAGCCGATGAAGGTGTTGACGACGCCCGGAATGACGACCGTCAGCGCCTGCGGCAGCACGATCAGCCGCATCATCTGCGGATAACGCAATCCCAGCGCCTGCGCTGCTTCGAACTGCCCGCGGGGAATGGCATTGAGTCCGCCGCGCACCACTTCCGCCATGTAGGCCGAGGCAAACAGCGCGACACCGATCAGCGGACGCGCCAGGCGATCCGGTGAAAACTGCTCCGGTACGAAGAGCGGCAGCATCGTGTTCGCCATAAACAGCACGGTGATCAGGGGCACGCCGCGCACGAATTCGATGAACCCGATGGAGGCGATACGCACCGCCGGCAGGCGCGAGCGGCGCCCAAGCGCGAGCAGCACGCCGCCCGGCAGGGAGAACACCATGCCGACAAGCGCGACGAGCAGACTGACGAACATGCCGCCCCAGAGATTGGTCGGCACCTGGGACAGGCCGAGCACCGGCACGCCGTAGAGCAGGACAAAGGCAAGGATTGGAAACGCGACAAAGAACAGCAGCGCACCCAGACCTTTGCGCGTGGACACCGGCCATAACAGCCACGCGATCAGCACCGCGCCGATCGCAAGCGTGATGTCGACGCGCCAGCGCTCATCGACCGGGTAAGAACCGTAAATGAAGTACGGCAATTTGCGCCAGACATAGGCCCAGCAGGCGCCGACACCCGGCGCGCGACAGGCAGCGCCGTCCGGCGCCGACCAGATCGCGTCGATAATCATGTAGCGGACGAGATCGAGGCCGAACCAGATCGCGATTGCCGCCGCGACAAGGGTAAGGAGACTTGTCCAGATGTCGCGAAACAGATTGGCACGGACCCAGCCGATCACGCCGCCCACGGCCAGCGGCGGCGGTTGCTCGGGCGCTGTTTCCGCGCGGACAAAGAACGTGTCGTCGAGCGAGTCCTGGATGGCGCTCATCGCTCTAGCGCTCCCTGATCGCGGTATGGCGCGCGTAGACGTTCATCACCGCTGACGTCGCAAGCGAGATCGCGAGATAGACGGCCATCGTGATGAAGATGACCTGCACGGCGGCACCGGTTTGATTGAGCACCGTGCCGGCAAATATCTGCACGAGATCGGGGTAGCCGATGAAAACAGCGAGCGAGGAGTTCTTCGTCAGGTTGAGATATTGGTTAGTCAGCGGCGGGATAATTACGCGCATTGCCTGCGGCATGACGACGAGCCGCCGCACCGGACCCGGACGAAGGCCAAGCGCGAGCGAGGCTTCGCTTTGGCCGCGCGGCACCGACTGGATGCCGGCGCGCACGATCTCGGCGATAAAGGACGCCGTGTAGAGGATGAGGCTCAGGAGCAGCGCGACGAGTTCAGGCGAAAGCCTGATGCCGCCGACGAAATTGAAGCCGCGCAGCTGCGGCATCTCAACACCGAGCGGCCGCCCAGCCAGGAAATAGACCAAGATTGGCAATCCGAGAATAAGTCCGAGACCGACGCGGATGACCGGCCATTGCGCGCCGGTTTCCATCTGCCGGCGCCGCGCGATGTACCAAAAGACGACGGAACCGATGATCCCAACTGCAAACGCGATCAGCACATAATCGAAGCCGGCGCGCGAGACGGGCTCCGGTACAAAAAGCCCGCGATTATTGACGAACGCGAAGCCAAAAATATCAACCGACTGTCTTGGTCCGGGCAGCGGCTTCAGGACCGCGTTGTACCAGAACAGAAGCTGCAGCAGGAGCGGGATATTGCGGATGACTTCGACATAGACCGTTGCAAGGCGCGCGAGCAGCCAGCTCTTCGACAGCCGTGCGGCGCCGACCGCAAATCCCATAAGGGTGGCGAAGATGACGCCGACGATCGCCACGAATAACGTATTCAGCAGCCCGACAAGGAAGGCGCGGCCATAGGTCGAAATCGCGGAATACGAGACGAAGGACTGATTGATGTCGAATCCCGCCGGCATATTCCAGAAGGAGAGATCGGTCGGGATGCCGCGCGCATGCATGTTGTCGCGCGCGTTGATCGTAGCTTCGATCACCAGGAAGGCGACGACCCCGGCAAGCAGTATCTGACTGGCGAGCCCGCGCCAGAACGGATCGTTCCAGAAGGGCGGGCGTTCCGTGGCAAGCGGTGCGGCGGGAGCGCTCATGTCCCTGCCCTATCGCGCTCGCCGGCCGATCTCGAAAACCTCTAGCGGATCGGCGGCGCGTACTGAATGCCGCCATTCTTGTACAGCGCGTTCAGACCGCGTTTCAGCTTCAAGCGCGAGCCTTCGCCGAGGTTGCGATCAAATACCTCACCGTAATTGCCGACATGCTTGATGATGCGATAGGCCCAATCCTGCGTGAGTCCGAGATTGCTGCCGTAATTGCCTTCCGCGCCGAGCAGACGACGCACTTCCGGGTTCGCTCCCTTGGCCTGCTCATCAACGTTCTTTGACGTCACCCCGAGCTCTTCCGCGTCGAGCATGGCAAAGGCGGTCCAGCGCACGAGATTGAACCATTGATCGTCGCCCTGGCGAACGGTCGGCCCGAGCGGTTCCTTCGAGATGATGTCGGTGAGGATGAGGTGGTCGTCGGGCGTGCCAAGCTTCAGCCGCTCGGAGACAAGCTGCGACCCGTCGGTCGTGAAGGAGTCGCAGCGTCCGCTGTCATAGGCTTTGACAGCCTCGTCCGCCGTCGCGAACACGACCGGCTCGTATTTCTTGTTGTGGGTGCGGAAAAAGTCGGCGAGGTTGAGTTCCGTGGTCGTCCCTTGCTGCACGCAAATCGACGCTCCGTCCAATTCGGGGGCCGCATTCACACCAAGTTTTTTGCGCACCATGAAGCCCTGGCCATCGTAATAAGTCACGGCCGGAAACAGGAAGCCCTGCGCCACCTCGCGCGACTGGGTCCAGGTGGTGTTTCGCGCCAGGACGTCAATCTCGCCTGATTGCAGCGCGGTGAAGCGGTCCTTCGCAGTCAGGGGAACGAAACGTACCTTATTCGGATCGTTGAAGATCGTAGCCGCGACGGCACGGCAGAAGTCGATGTCAAAACCGGTCCAGTTGCCCTTGTCGTCGGGCAGGCCGAAGCCCGGCAGGCCCGGGTTTGAGCCGCAGACGAGATAGCCGCGGCTCTTCACCTGATCCACCGTCCCGGCGAGCGTCGGCGTGGAAAGGCAGGCGGCGGCCACAAGGGCGATCGAAGCAATCGGACGTTTCATGGAAAGCCCCAACTCGTGATAGCGGCAGGCGCCGTGAAGGTTCGGGCTGCATCGAACTGAGTTTCATGGAGGGCGTCAAGCGGCGCCCTCCATGCCGGTACAGGAAGGATGATGACGAAGTCCACAAAAGAGAGCCGCGCCGCGATGGGCGCACGAACCCGCCTCGTTCATGCCGGCCGTCAGCCGTTCGAGAACTTCGGCTTCGTCAACACGCCGATCTATCGCGGCTCAACGGTGCTCTCCCCGGATGTCGACACGCTCTATGCGCGCAAAGCCCGTTTCATTTACGGCACCAAGGGAACGCCGACGACGGAGGCGCTGGAAAATGCTTGGAGCGAGATCGCCGGAGCCGCAGGCACGGTTCTCACCCCCTCCGGCCTCTCCGCGATCACGGTAGCGATCCTGAGCGTCGTCAAAGCCGGCGACCACATACTCGTGACCGATTCGGTCTACCGGCCGACGCGCAATTTCTGCGACACTGTGCTGACGCGGCTCGGAATCGAGACCACCTATTACGATCCGCTCGTCGGCGGCTCGATCAGCGCGTTGATGCGGCCGAATACGCGCCTTGTCTTTGTCGAGGCGCCGGGCTCGCAGAGCTTTGAGATGCAGGACATCCCGGAGATCGCGGAGGTCGCACATCGGCGCGCCGCCTGTGTGATCATGGACAATACCTGGGCGACGCCTTTGTTCTTTCCGCCGCATGAACGTGGCGTCGATCTCGCCGTCGAAGCAGGGACGAAATATCTCTCCGGCCATTCCGACCTGCTTCTCGGCATGGTCTCAGCCACAGCAGACTATTGGCCGCGGCTGCGCGACACATTTGATGCTTTTGCGATGTGCGCGGGCGCCGAGGATGTGTTTCTGGGCCTGCGCGGCTTGCGCACCATGGAACTCAGGCTGCGCGAAGCCGAACGGCAGGGTCTCGCGCTCGCGGAATGGCTTGCCTCCCGCCCTGAAGTTTCGCGGGTTCTGCACCCCGCGCTACCCAGCGATCCCGGTCACGCGATCTGGTGCCGCGATTTCCGGGGCTCGTCGGGCCTGTTCTCGGTGATTTTGAAGCCGGCATCACGCGAGGCGGTCGCAGCGATGCTCGACCATCTCGAACTGTTCGGCCTCGGCTATTCCTGGGGTGGCTACGAGAGCCTCGTCATCCCCTTCGATTGTCGGCCCTACCGCACCGCCACCCGATGGGCACCCGAGGGGCCAGCACTGCGTTTCTCGGTCGGCCTGGAAGATATCGAGGATCTCAAAGGCGATCTCGACCGCGGCTTCGCGCGGCTGCGCAGGGCGGACGCCTCCTGAGGGGGGCGGCTATTGGTTGCAGTTCGAGCAGATGTTCGGCGTCTTCATGATGACGTCAACGTTGCTTTGGACGCGGCGCGACCGCGTGCGCTTGGTCGTCGTGGTCGTCGTGGTCGTCGTCTGACCCGCAAGACCGGCGTCGCCGCGCACCGAATCGTTGGCCGGCACGTTGGCGGCGCTTGGCTGGCGGTGGCCCACCGGTGCCTGAGCGGCAGCGCTGGCGATCGCTGCGAGGCAGCCGAGCGACAGCCCGATCGCCGCAGCCAACGTTAGCGTTTTACCCATCGTTTGATTCCAGCGGCCCCGTGCGAGCGGCGGAACAGACCACCCTGCCGGTCCCTTTGCAACCGCGGCGCTCGATCGCAGCACCTGGGGCGATGCGACAGCCGGAACCTACCGGCTTGACAGACCTCCCGTAGGAGAACCAACTCGCCCAAGACGAATTCGAGGCCCATCGGCCGACATGACCTCCGACGCCAAGATATCGCTGCTGCACCCCGATCAGCGTGAGCCGGATGACCCGGCTGAGGACGAACAAGAGCCCGTGCCGCGGCGACACGGCGTCCGGGCTCAGAACCGACGGCAGAAGTTCTTGTTCCTGGTTGGCACGATCGTTCTCACCGTCCTGATCGTCGCCGGCGTGCGCTATTACCTCCATTCGGTGCGTCCGCTGCGGGTCGCCGCAGGCCCAGCCGGGACCGTTGAATACCGTTTCGCCGACAAATTCGCTGACCTCGTCGCCACAAACACGACCGACCTGCGGCTGAGCATCATCACCGATGAGACTCCGGCCGCAGCGGCCTCGCGATTCGCCCGCGGCGGGGCCGATCTTGGTTTCGTGCGCACCGATCAAAAGGTCCCGGGCGCCGCCCGCGCGCTCGCACTCATCGAGCATTTCGCCTTCCTTCTCGTGGTCCCGAAAGGCAGCAAGGTCGGCAATCTCGGGGATCTGCGTGGAAAGAAGGTCGCCTTCGTCACGTCGGAAGGCGGCGCGGAGGCGCTATTCCGCTCGATCCTGAACGCCTCGCAGGTCGAGGCTGACCGCATCACGCTGCAGCTACTGCCAGGAGACACGCCGATCGAGGGCCTTTTCGTACGCGACCAGTTTCAGGCCGCCATCGTGTTCGCCTCGCTTTCGGCGCTTGCCGAAACAAAGCGCTTCGATCGGCAGACAAAGATCGAGGTGAAGGCGATCGAAGGCAGCAAAGCACTCGAGCGCAAGGTTGCAGGGACCACGACGGAGACGATCGAAGGCGGCCTTCTTTCAACCAACCCGAAAATCCCCGACGACGACGTCGAAACGGTCGGCGTCCAGGAATTCATGACCATTCGCCGGCGCCTGTCGAGCACGATTGTCGCGGAGCTCGCGGGCGTTCTGCTCGAGAACAAGAACGCGCTTGCGATCGACAACAAGTTCGCGACCCGGATCGAGCCGCCGGACACGGATAAGGACGCCTTCATCGTCGCCCATCAAGGCGTGTCGGAATATACTGACAATGAAGTGAAAAGCTTCCTCGAACGCTACAGCGACATCTTCTATATCGGAACGTCGGTTGCCGGCATTCTTGGCTCGCTCAGCGCGGCGATCTATGCAGCGGTCACCCGCGTGAAGCCGCTCGAGCCGGCCGAATACGCAGACCAGGTTTTAGAAATCAACGACAGGGTCGCCACGGCGAATACCGGGGTGGAACTCGACGAGGCAGAGAAGGAACTCGACATCGTGTTGCGCCAGGTTCTGATCGGATTGAAACACGGGAATGTATCGACCCGCGGTTTGGACGGATTCCGCCTCGCGTATGAACACGCGCATTCCGCTATCATGAACCGCCGCCAGCGCCTCGCCGAGGCGCCGGTCATGTCGCGCGTCAGTGAAGCATGATGCATTCGAGGCTTGCCGAACCGGCCGCAAAGGCCGCATCGCATTTGGCGCAGGACGTGATCGGCACGATCGGCAACACGCCTCTCATAAAATTGCGCCGCGCCTCCGAAATGACCGGCTGCACGATTCTCGGCAAGGCGGAATTCCTCAATCCCGGCGGCTCGGTCAAGGATCGCGCTGGGCTCGCGATCATCGAGGATGCGGTGGCGCGCGGCGAGTTGAAGCCGGGCGGGCTCGTTGTCGAAGGCACTGCGGGGAATACCGGAATTGGGCTGTCGCTTGTCGCCAATGCACTCGGCTTCCGCACCGTGATCGTCATCCCGGATACACAGAGCGAAGAGAAGAAGCAGATGCTGCGCCTGCAGGGTGTGGAACTCATTGAAGTGCCGGCCGTGCCATATGCGAACCCGAACAATTACGTGAAGCTTTCCGGCCGGCTTGCCGAGCGGCTCGCGTGCGAACATCCGCAGGGCGCGATTTGGGCGAACCAGTTCGACAACGTCGCCAATCGCGAAGGCCATCGCATGACGACAGGACCGGAAATCTGGAACGACACCGGCGGAGCGGTCGATGGCTTCACCTGCTCGGTTGGGACCGGTGGTACGCTCGCGGGCGTCGGCCTCGCGTTAAAAGCACGCAATCCGAAAGTGAAGGTCGCGATTACCGATCCGCTCGGCTCGGCGCTTTATGCCTGGTACGCGACAGGCGAGCTCAAGGCGACGGGCAACTCGATCACCGAGGGAATCGGACAGGGCCGCGTCACCGAAAATCTCAAAGGCGCGCCGATCGATTTCGCCTATCAGGTCAGCGATGAGGAAGCATTGCCGATCCTTTTCGATCTTGCCGAGAATGAGGGACTGCTGCTCGGCGGTTCTACCGCGATCAATGTCGCCGGCGCGATCCGCCTCGCCCGTGACCTCGGGCCAGGACATACGATCGTCACCGTGCTTTGCGATTCCGGGTCACGTTATGCATCCAAGCTGTTCAATCCGGAGTTCCTGAAATCGAAAAACTTGCCGGTGCCATGCTGGATGGAGCGGCGCTCGACGATCGATCCGGGCTTTGTCGCGCCATAACCAACAAGATACAAACATCGAGGGAGAGAATGCCTTTTCCAAAAGGAGAACATGCGCATTTCGTCGCGACGGACTGGCTCGCCGACAATCTTGCGAGTCCCGATCTCGTCGTGATCGACGGCTCCTGGTATCTGCCGCCGGAGAAGCGCGATCCGCACGTCGAGTACCTCGCCGGCCACATACCCGGCGCGGCGTTTTTCGATATTGACGCCATCGCCGATCGCTCCAGCGGCCTGCCACACATGCTGCCGGACCCCGTCGCGTTTTCGAGTGCCATGCGTAAGCTCGGCATCGGCGACGGCATGCGCGCGGTCGTCTACGACGGCGCCGGGCTGTTTTCCGCTCCGCGAGTCTGGTGGACGTTGCGCATCTTCGGGATGCAGGAGGTTGCGGTGCTCGAGGGTGGGCTGCCGAAATGGATGGCCGAGGGGCGCCCGCTGGAAGAGGGACCGGTCCAGCGACAGCCACGGCATTTCACGGCGCGCTTCGACCACGGGGCTGTCGCGTCTCTGAGCGACGTGCAGCGCCAGCTCAAGGCTGGCGTGCAGGTGGTCGACACGCGCTCGCCAACCCGCTTCAGTGGCGAGGAGCCTGAGCCACGCCCCGGCGTCCGATCAGGGCACATTCCCGGCAGCCTGAACCTGCCCTACCGCGACATCGCCATTAATGGTCGCCTCCCTCCCCGCGCCGAGCTTGAAAGGAAGGTCGCCGAAGCCGGAATCGACCTCCGCCGTCCAATCACCGCGACCTGCGGCTCGGGCGTGACAGCGCCGATGCTCGCCTTAGCGCTTGAATCCCTCGGACGGCCCTCCGTGCCCGTCTATGACGGGTCGTGGACGGAATGGGGGACGCGTCAGGACCTGCCCCTCGAAACCGGACAGGCGCGGAAATCTGCCTAACTCAGGTGCGTTCTGCTTGCATAATAGGCGGAATGGCGGCATGTCGCGCAGGCAAAATCACGATCCCGCATAGAAGGGTGGCATGCCACCTGCTAATAGCTCGACCATATCTTCCAGTGCCGCTTTCGGACGCGGCGAACTCACCGCCGGGGCCCGAAGCGGAATGAAAAAGATCGAAGCCATCATCAAGCCGTTCAAGCTCGACGAGGTGAAGGAAGCGCTGCAGGACGCCGGTCTACAGGGGATCACCGTCACCGAGGCCAAAGGGTTCGGACGCCAGAAGGGTCACACCGAACTTTATCGCGGTGCTGAATATGTTGTCGACTTCCTGCCGAAAGTGAAGATCGAGGTCGTGCTTGCCGACGACTCGGTCGATCGCGCCGTCGACGCGATCCGCAAAGCAGCGCAGACGGGCCGCATCGGCGATGGCAAGATTTTTGTATCGAATATCGAAGGCGCGATCCGCATCAGAACCGGCGAAACCGGCGTGGATGCCATTTGACGTTCAAAAACGCCTCACTCTACTCTCCCAACCGACGCTAGACCAAGGAAAGGCTGTGACATGCAGACCGCCAAGGATGTTCTCAAGGCGATCAAAGATAACGACGTCAAATATGTCGATCTTCGTTTTACCGACCCGCGCGGCAAGTGGCAGCACGTCACGTTCGATGTCTCGCTCATCAACGAGGATGCCTTCGCCGAAGGCTTGATGTTCGACGGCTCCTCGATCGCCGGCTGGAAGGCAATCAATGAATCCGACATGACGCTGATGCCCGATCCGACATCGGCTTGCATGGATCCGTTCTTTGCCGCGGCGACGATGGTGATCGTCTGCGACGTTCTCGAGCCGACGACGGGCGAACCCTATAACCGCGATCCGCGCGGGATGGCCAAGAAAGCCGAGGCCTATGCCAATTCGCTCGGCATCGGTGACACGGTCTATTTCGGCCCGGAAGCCGAGTTCTTCGTGTTCGACGACGTGCGCTTCGCGGCCGAACCCTACAACACGAGCTTCACGCTCGATTCGATGGAACTGCCGTCCAACATGGACACGTCTTATGAGGGCGGCAATCTCGGGCATCGCATTCGCACGAAGGGCGGCTACTTCCCGGTGCCGCCGCAGGATTCGGCGCAGGACATGCGCGGCGAGATGCTCGCGGCGATGGCCTCCATGGGTGCCAAGGTCGAGAAGCATCACCACGAAGTCGCCGCCGCGCAGCACGAACTCGGCCTAAAATTCGGCCCGCTGACTGTCATGGCCGACCACCTGCAGATCTACAAATACTGCATCCACCAGGTCGCCCAGAGCTACGGCAAGACCGCGACCTTCATGCCGAAGCCGGTCTTCGGCGATAACGGCTCGGGCATGCACGTCCATCAGTCAATCTGGAAGGGCGGCAAGCCGGTTTTCGCCGGCAACAAATATTCCGATCTATCGGACGAATGCCTCTGGTATATCGGCGGCATCATCCGTCATGCGAAGGCGCTGAACGCGTTCACCAATCCGTCCACCAATAGCTACAAGCGCCTGGTGCCCGGTTACGAAGCCCCTGTCCTGCTCGCCTATTCCGCGCGCAACCGCTCGGCATCATGCCGCATCCCGTACACGTCCAATCCGAAGGCGAAGCGCGTTGAGGTGCGTTTTCCCGATCCGGCGGCGAACCCCTATCTCGCCTTCGCAGCGATGTTGATGGCCGGTCTCGACGGCATCACCAACAAGATCGATCCTGGGCAGGCGATGGACAAGGACCTCTACGATCTGCCACCGAAGGAACTGAAGAAAATCCCGACAGTGTGCGGCTCGCTCCGCGAGGCGCTCTCGAATCTCGACAAGGACCGCAACTTCCTGAAGTCGGGAGGCGTCTTCAACGACGACTTCATCGATAGCTATATCGAGCTCAAGATGACTGAAGTGATGCGTTTCGAAATGACGCCGCACCCCGTCGAGTTCGACATGTATTATTCCTGCTGAGGCGCGTTCGTCTCAGGGGAAAAGGGCGGCTTCGGCCGCCCTTTGTTTTTCCAGGTTCTTTGTCACCCATGCGGAACCTGATATCTCAACCGCTACATTTACTCGGGCTTTCGCGCGATGGCCGGCCACTCCCCGATAATGATGAGCACGGAGGCGACCTCCGAAAACTTCGACGAACAGGCCTATCTTGCGCAGAACGGGGATGTCGCGCATGCTATCAAAGCCGGCATGTTCGCCTCCGCGTGGGATCACTTTGTCAAAGCCGGAAAGCAGGAAGGCAGGCGTCAACGACTCGCGGCTTCTGTCTCGGAGGCAAGAGCCAGAAAACTTGAGCGGCTCAAACCGCATCTTCGTCCGGACATGCCGTTTCACACCAAGGACGGTCGCCTCAATTTCCTGACAAGAGGGCTGCGCAAGGAAACGCGCATCGCCGATACCGAGAACGTATCCGCCAATCCTTACGACGAAGAGATGATGAGGCTGATCGAGACCCACAAAGACGGTCTCATCCTCGATTGCGGCGCAGGGCGCAGAGATATTTATTTCGAGAATGTCGTGAATTACGAGATCGTCGGCTACGATTCGACCGACATTATTGGGGTCGGCGAACATCTGCCGTTCGAGAGCAACACGTTCGATGCCGTCTTTTCAATCGCGGTTCTGGAACATGTGCGCGATCCCTTTCGTTGAGCGGCGGAGATCGCGCGCGTCCTGAAACGCGGCGGCGAGCTTTATTG
>JAXDNH010000131.1:0-26675 GCA_034669525.1 Methylobacteriaceae bacterium
GCGAAGGCGCCTTTGAGCCGCGGCAGGGCGGCGGCGACTGCGTCGACGGGATCGAGCCCTTTGCGCATCTCCGCCGAGACGAGATGGGCCACCACCTCGGTATCCGTCTCTGTTGTAAAGGTGTAACCTTTGCCTCTAAGTTCCTCCCGAAGCTCGCGAAAATTCTCGATAATACCGTTGTGAACGACGGCGAGCCGGTCGCTCGCATGCGGATGGGCGTTGGCTTCGCTCGGTCGTCCATGCGTCGCCCAGCGCGTGTGGCCGATGCCGATCACGCCTTCGAGCGGCGATTCCGATAGGCGCAGCTCGAGATTCTTGAGCTTGCCCTCCGCACGCCGGCGCGTCAGGTGGCCCCCTTCGAGAGTGGCGATGCCGGCAGAGTCATAGCCGCGATATTCGAGCCGCTTCAGCGCCTCGACGATCGAATCGGCGACAGGCGTATTTCCCAGAATTCCGACGATGCCGCACATGGTCCCTCACTTTTGTCCGGTCTTCACGCCCTTATTGGTTTCGCGAAAGTCCCTAGCCCAGCCCGGCTTCTCGACCTGGCGCCCGCGTCCGAGCGCCAGCGCGTCGGCGGCGACGTCATCGGTGATAACCGAACCGGACCCGATATAAGCGCCGGCGCCGATCTTTACCGGCGCGACCAGCGACGAATTCGTGCCGATGAAGGCGTTGTCGCCGATTTCGGTGCGGTGCTTGGCGTAGCCGTCGTAATTGCAGGTGATCGTGCCGGCGCCGATGTTGGACGCGGCGCCGACCGTGGCGTCGCCGATGTAGCTGAGGTGATTGACCTTGGCGCCGCGGCCGATCTCGGCGGCCTTGATCTCCACGAAATTGCCGACGCGCGCGCCTTCCCGCAGGTTGGCGCCGGGACGCAGCCGCGCGAACGGCCCGACCGACACGCCCTTGCCGATGCGCGCACCTTCCAGATGCGAGAACGAGTGGATGACGGCGCCATCCTCGATGACCACGCCTGGACCGAAGACGACATGCGGCTCGATGATGACATCCCGCCCGATCTCGGTGTCGGCCGAGAAAAACACAGTCTCCGGTGCGACCAGCGTCGCGCCGTTGCGCATCGCCTGCTCGCGGAGACGCTTCTGCATCACGGCCTCGGCCTCGGCGAGTTGGACGCGGTCGTTGATCCCCATCACATCTTCTTCTGAGGCGAGAATTGTGCCGGCCTGAAGGCCGGACCGTCGGGCGACCGCCACCGCATCGGGCAGGTAGAACTCCCGTTGCGTATTGTCATTGCCGATCGCGTCGAGGATAGGCAGCGCCTGGCGCCCCGAGAGGGCCATGAGCCCGGCATTGCAGAGCGTCAGCGCCCGCTCCGCCGCGCTGGCATCCCGGTGCTCGCGGATGGCGATGAGGGAGCCGTCCGTGTCCCGGACCAGCCGGCCATAGCCCGTCGGGTCCTTCGCCTCGAAACCGAGCGCCACCACCGCACTGCCGGTTGCGAGCCCCTCCCGCAGGTGCCGCAACGTGGCGGGTTCGATCAGCGGCGTGTCGGCGAAGAGGACGAGCACATCCTCGTGGCCTTTGCCCAGTGCGTCGCGGGCGGCGAGGACCGCGTGCGCCGTGCCGCGCCGCTCAGCCTGGACATGAAGCGAGGCGGCGGGGAATATCCGCCGCGCTTCGGCGGCGACGTCGCCGCGCCCCGGCCCGATGACAATCGCGACGTCCTCGATGTCCGCCTCCCGCACCGCGCTCAGGGCGTGCGCGAGCAAGGTGCGGCCGGCCACCCGGTGCAGCACCTTCGGAAGAGCGGATTTCATGCGCGTCCCCTCGCCCGCGGCGAGGATCACCGCGACTGCTTTGCGTCGATTGGGAACGGCCGCGTCCATGAAGCTGTATTTCGTGGCTGCAATAATGGTGGTGATAATCGCACCTTCAGTGGTCCCGAAGCGCGGCCAAAATAAGCACAGGGTAAACGCTTCCCCATCATGCGACCACTTGAGGCGACCTGCCGCAAAAAGCCGCAAAATCGTCTCGCAGCTGCACATAAGGTTCGGCTATACAGGGATGAAGTGATTTCGGCCCGCGCTTTGCAGGCCGGAACGCGCGTAAGCCCTGAGTTCCCTGCCCGAATGCTGCAACGCCGAGACCTCCTGAAATTCACCGCAGGCGGACTCGCAGCGGGTGTCGGTGGATTGATTGCGGCCGACAAGCCGGCCCGCGCACAAGGGCAAAGCCCGCCCGAGCCGCCCCCCTACACATTCGCGAATGTGATCGAGCTTGCGCGCACATTCGCGAAACAGCCCTTCCGGCCGGCGGCAACGGATCTCGCTGCGCCGTTCAACAATCTCGGTTATGACCAATATGTTGCGATTCGCGCGCGCCCGGACTCCGTGGTCTGGGCCGGCGACAATGTCGGCTTCGCCATCGAGCCGCTGCATCGCGGCTTTATCTTCTCCGCCCCGATGCAGATTTACCTGCTCGAAGGCGGAGCGCCGCGGCAAGTCAGTTATGACCGTTCGCAGTTCGACTTCGGCGCGCTGCAGGTCCCGGCAACCCTGCCAAATCTCGGCTTTTCGGGCTTTCGCGTATTGCAGCCGCGCGAGGGCGGCGGGTTCGCCGATGCGGCAATTTTTCAGGGGGCAAGTTTCTTTCGGGCGCTGGCGCGCGGACAGACGCTTGGCGCAACGGCACGCGGGCTTACGATCCGTACTGGCGACCCGCGCGGCGAGGAATTTCCCGCCTTCAGAGCGGTTTGGATCGAGAAGCCGACGCCTGCCTCCAATACGCTGGTGATCTACGCGCTCCTCGACTCCGAGAGCGTTACCGGTGCCTACCGATTCACGCTGCGTCCGGGCGAGGCGACGATCATCGATACCGAAGCGACGCTCATCCCGCGAGTCGCGATCGACCATTTCGGCCTCGGGGCGATGAGCGCTGCCTATCTCTTCGGACCTATCGACCGACGACGAACCGACGACGTGCGCCCCGCCGTGTGCGAGGTCAACGGCCTGCAAATGCTCACCGGCCGCGACGAATGGATTTGGCGTCCGGTCGCCAACCGCGAAACGTTGCAAGTGTCGTCGTTTGTCGACGACAATCCGAAGGGCTTCGGCTTCCTGATGCGCGACCGCGATTTCAACTCGTACCAGGACGACGACCAGAAATGGGAGACGCGGCCTTCGCTTTGGATCGAGCCTATCGGCGATTGGGGCGCCGGCAACGTTCAGCTCGTGGAAATTCCGTCGGAGTCCGAAATCAACAGCAACATGGTTGCGTATTGGCGGCCGGCGCAGCCGCTCGCCCAGGAATCCGCTTTCGCCTATCGCCAGTTCTGGTGCTGGCAACCGCCCGCAAAACCTGCGTTTGCCTCCGTGTCCGCATCACGCGGCGGACGCGGCGCTGGCAATCCGAAACGTCGGCGCTTTATCGTTGCGTTTACGGGCGACCTCTTCGCCGATCCGCAACGCACCGCAGGAATGAAGCCGATCCTGAGCACGACCCCCGGCTCGATCTCGATCAGCCGCATGTATCTCTACCCCAACCGCAAATCATGCCGGGTCGTCTTTGACATCGATCCCGGCAACGAAACCTATTCGGAAATTCGCCTGTTACTGGATGTCGGCGGCAAGCCGGTCAGTGAGACTTGGCTGTATCGGTGGACAGCATGAACGAGATGCGAATCCCCGCTTCTCTGCACGCCGACAGGCCGGCACCGAATATGCCGCCGGAAGCGCCGCTCGACATGCCGGTGCAGAGCCTTTCGCATTTCGATCGCAGGACCCGGCACAAAGATTCAAAGGCGCGATTTGCGCTCGCCACCTGGATCGCGCGGCTTGCCGTATTCGGGGGCGGACTGGCGCTGACGATTTACGGCGCGCACGAAATGTACAAGGTCGTCGAAGTGGGCGGCGTGACCCCGCTCAAATGGGCGCTGCTCATCCTCTTCGTCGGCAACTTCTCCTGGATCAGCGTCGCCTTCACCGCCGGTGTGGTCGGCTTCGTATGGCTCATCTTCAATCGCGGCCGACCTGCGCTGCCCGAGGCGCTGACCGCGCGCACCGCCGTCGTCATGCCGATCTACAACGAGGCGCCGAGCCGCGTTTTTTCCGCCGTGCAGGCGATGTTCGAGGATGTCGAGCGCACGGGGCTCGGGCCGCATTTCGACTGGTTCTTTCTATCCGACACGACCAACCCCGATATATGGATCGCCGAGGAGCGCGCCTTCCTCGCGCTGCGCGGGCGTCTGCCCGATGGCTCGCGCATTTTCTACCGGCACCGGCCGAAGAATACGAGCCGCAAGTCCGGCAATATAGCCGACTTCGTCACGCGCTGGGGCGCTGCTTACGAGCACATGGTCGTGCTCGATGCCGACAGCCTGATGACCGGCCGCTCGATCGTGCTTCTCGCCGCCGCGATGGAAGCGGATCCCGATTCAGGCATCATCCAGACATTGCCGCTCATCATCAATCGCAACACCCTGTTTGCGCGCGTTCAGCAATTCGCCGCGCGCATCTACGGCCCGGTTGTCGGTGCCGGCCTCGCCTGCTGGATGGGCCGCGACGGCAATTTCTGGGGACACAACGCAATCCTCCGCACCAAAGCTTTTGCCGATCATTGCGGACTGCCGACGCTCAGCGGAAAGCCACCGTTCGGCGGGCACATTCTGAGCCACGATTTCGTCGAGGCGGCACTGATCCATCGTGCGGGCTGGGCGGTCTACATGCTGCCTCTCCTCGGCGGTTCTTACGAGGAAAGTCCGCCCTCGCTCATCGACGTATCGACGCGCGACCGCCGCTGGGCACAGGGCAATCTGCAGCATATTCGCGTCGTCCCGGCGAGAGGCCTGCATCTTGCGTCGCGCCAGCACTTCATGACGGGCATTTTCGGCTATCTCGCCTCGCCTCTATGGATGGCGCAGCTCATCGTCGGCATCGTGCTCGTGTTTCAGGCGAGCTACATCAGGCCAGAATATTTTACCGCCGATTTCGCGCTTTTTCCGACATGGCCTCGGTTCGATGCGAAGCGATCGCTTGATCTGTTCACGCTGACGATGTCGATCCTGCTCGCGCCGAAACTGTTTGGCTACCTGATCGCGCTGATCGACGGAGAGGTACGCCGGGGATCTGGCGGTGCAATCCGCCTTACAATCTCGACACTGCTCGAAGTATTCCTATCAGCATTGCTGGCGCCGATCATGATGCTCGTCCAGACGGGGCACGTTCTCAACATCCTGTTCGGCTTCGACACGGGTTGGGACCCGCAGCGGCGCGATGATGGCTCGATCCCGCTCAAGGCGATCGCGCGCCGGCACCGCTCCCATGTTGCGCTGGGGGTGTTGAGCCTCATCGCCGGCGTTTTGATTTCGCCGTCGCTTGTCGCCTGGATGTCCCCGACGATCGCAGGTCTCGTCCTTGCGATCGTCCTGTCGTGGGCGAGCGGTCAGCGCTCGATTGGTCTCGCGCTGCGCCGTGTCGGCCTGCTCACGACGCCGGAGGAGACGGCACCGCCGCCGATCGCCTCGCGTGCGAACGGCCTCGCCGAGGCGCTTGCCGCCGACGGGCGCGACGAAGGCGACGCGCTCAAGATCGTGCATGCCGATCCGAATTTCCGCGCGATACACGAGAGCTTTCTTCCTGCCGCGCCACGGCGCCGCAAAGGTGAGGTCACGCCGGAACGTGCACTCGCGGAGGCCAAACTCAACGACGCCGATACGATCGACGATGCGGCCGCCTGGCTGAACGCCAGGGAGCGCATGGTGCTCTTGCACGATCGTGCTTTGATCGATCTGCTTGCCCGATTGCCTGCGGCGCAGGAGACAACACGGCGTGCGGAGATCGCCGCGGCGGAGTAGCGGATCGCTCGCAATCCCGCGGTAGAATTCGCGATTGGTCAGAAGCCGGTATTGCCGCGCAGGCGCAGACCCGCGTCGCGTTCCAGCGAATCGGTGAACTTGCCGCCGCTGCCAGCCAGGACTCCGGCATAGGCATAGTCGAGGTTCGCTTCGTCGGCCGCCACGGGAGCGGCAAAGGCACCGAAGCCAAGGCGAGCGAGAATATTGCCGGCGCGCGTGACCCGCGCGTTTTTGCCGGCTCGGTTCGTCGAGAGCGATGACATGGCTTTACTCCTTTGTGTTGATCCCGGATTCAAGCGGCGATGCGAAGCTCTTCCGCCAGAGCGCCGATGCATGCGGTCGCATGAAGCGGGCGGGCGAGATGCTTTTCGGCACGCATCAGGCCGAGGCCGTCGCCGGTCGGCGCAATTCGCATGCCCGCCGCGCGGGCGAGCCGGCGCATCGGCTCGTTGCTGAGGAGAATGTCGCCGAAGAGGCGCTCGACACCTTCGAGCGCGGCGCGGCAGGTGAGGCGTGTGAGCAGTAGGCGCCCGATCCCCTTCCCTTGCCAATGGTCGGCGACGGTGACCGCGAATTCCGCTTCGCCCGGGTCGACGATGACGTAGCGGGCTTCGCCGATGATGACCTCGCCGGCGTCGGTCAGGACGGTTGCAACGAGCGCGAGATGGGCGTGGTAATCGACGCTAGTGAAGCTATGCGCCAATCCGGCCGGCAGCTCGTGCAGGCTCCGGAAGAAGCGGTTGCGGCGCGCGGCGTCCGAAAGATCGCGGAAAAAGCTAGCGAGCAGTTCTTCGTCCTGCGGCAGGACCGGACGGACCGTGACCCGTTCGCCGCCGGCCAAATGCAGGAGATCGATCAGTTCGGCCGGATATCGCTCGATTGCGTAGGTCATGATCGGCGTCCCTCAAACGAGGTCAGTAGGCGCAAGGTAGGTTGCCAAGCGCGCGCCGACAAACGATCTTATCTCGCCCCTCACCTGAGAAAAGCTAAAGTATCCGATGGTCCGGCAGCTCCCGCCCCTCAACTCGCTGAGAGCATTCGAGGCGACCGCGCGCCACTTGAGTTTCTCTAAAGCCGCCGATGAGCTCGCCGTCACCCCGGCGGCGCTGAGCCACCAGGTTCGAGGGCTTGAGGAGCGCCTGGGCTTGGAGCTTTTCACGCGCCGCGCCCGGTCGATCGAGCTCACCGAGGCCGCGCAGCTCATTTATCCCGGCATTCACGCCGCCTTCGAGGCGATGGCCGGCGCGCTGCAGCGGCTCGACCGCATGAAGAACGACACGGTTCTCGTCGTCAGCGCCACGCCTGGTTTCACCGTCAAGTGGCTTGTACCGCGCCTGCACCGTTTTCTCGAGATCCATCCCGAGATCGACGCGCGCATCTCGGCATCGGTGCAGCTCGCGACCTTTGACACAGACGGCGTCGACATAGCCATTCGCTATGTCGTCGGTGCGCTTCCCGGCGCCGAGTTTTACGCCGAAAAGCTCCTCGACGATTCCATGCTGCCGCTCTGCAGCCCGCGCCTGCGCGACGGCGCCATTCCCTTGCGCACGCCGCAAGACCTTGCGCGGCACACGCTTATTCACGTCGAGACGCCCGCGCCGTTCCCGCGGCCGCCGCGCTGGGCGGATTGGCTCCGCGTTGTCGGCATTGATAACGTGGACGCCACGCGCGGCTTGCGCTTCAACGCCGCCGATCATGCCATAGACGCTGCCGTCGAAGGTGCGGGCGTCGTGCTCGGCCACAAGACCATCGCGCTCTACGATCTGCAAGCCGGGCGCCTTGTCGTGCCCTTCGGCCCCGAACTCCCGGTTGGGGGACATGGTTATCATCTCGTCTGCCGGCGCGGCGATGAGACACGGCCGAAGATTCGGGCGTTTCGCGACTGGGTCTGTTCTGAGCTTGATAAAGCGGCGCAGGATCTGCCGGCGATAAAACTGTGAATCGCAGCGGAGCGAGGCAATTCGATGCCGCGCTTGCGCATCGTTCGCGAGAGTTCCACACTCATCCCGCACGCAAGGGAGGACCTGATGCTGTCGAGCGCTTCACATTTAAGGCTCATGGACGACATGTCGGAAGCGGAGAAGGCGCTGCGCGTCGACCTTGCCGCCTGTTACCGCCTGGTCGCTCTCTATGGCTGGGACGACCTCGTCTTCACGCATATTTCCGCGCGCATTCCGGGACCAGAGCATCATTTCCTCATCAATCCGTATGGAATGATGTTTGAGGAGATCACCGCATCGAGCCTCGTGAAAGTCGGCATGGACGGCAATAAGGTTGGAAATTCACCCTACCCCGTTAATCCGGCCGGGTTCACAATTCACTCCGCCGTGCACGAGGTGCGCGAGGATGCCGGCTGCGTGATGCATTTGCACACGCCCGACGGCACCGCGGTCGCGACTTCGAGCGAAGGCCTGCTGCCGCTGAATCAGACCGCGCAGCTCGTTGTCGCCGATCTCGCCTATCACGATTATGAGGGCGTCGCGCTCGATCACGACGAGCGGCCGAGAATTCAGAAAGACCTCGGCAGCAAGAACGTCATGCTCCTGCGCAATCACGGCACGCTGACCGTCGGCAAGACCTGCGCCGAAGCATTCCTGCGCATGTATTTCCTGGAGCGCGCCTGCACGATGCAGGTTCGCACCCGTGCGCTCGGCGGCAAGGATTATCCGACGGAAATGTCGGTGATCGAGAAGAACATGGCGCTGAGTGAAGGCGAGGGTCTCACCAACGCGGCAAAGCAATTGGTCTGGCCGGCGTTGATGCGCAAGCTCGATCGCACCGATCCGAGTTTCAGGAATTAAACCCAAACGACTTCGATCCACCTCCGGCGCCGCTCCGCGGGTTCGGCGAGACAAAATCCGCTCGTTGTGCTTCGATGCGCCATGCGCGCGTTGTTAAGTATTTCTTCCGCTGTCGCGATCCTCGCAGGCGTAGCTTTTGCGAACGCAGCCGAGTTCCCCGCTTACTCACCAGAAGGTTTGTGCATGGCCGCGGCGCGAGCCAAAGGCGGCACGGCGGATGAGGGGATTTTCCGATCGTGCCTCGACCAGGAACAGCAAGGCTATGATTCCATCAAAACGCGATGGTCTGGCCTTTCGGCTTTCACGCAGACCTGGTGCAACGAGGTCGCAACCGCCGGCGGCACGCGCAACGGCTCCTATTTTGCGCTCGACGGGTGTGTGAGAGGGCGAGCCATGGTGGAAACGAGTCCTCCACAGCAGTTCCGTTGGTAAATTGCGTTAGTGTGGCTCATCGTTGTGGCATTGTGTCATGATATCGCATCTGCCGTCGCCGCATGTGCGCTCTTGGCCCCGTGTTCCTGCGCATCGGCGATCACTTTAGCCAGGGCCGGGCTCAGGCCCATGTCCGCGATCATGGCGGCAGCTTCGCGCATTTCCGCGGCGCGGCGAAGGCCGTGGCTGCTCACGCGCTCCATTGAGTTCTCGGCGAGCGCCGCCCAACTCATCCCCGGATAGGTCACCTCCAGGCTGCTGAACACTTCATCCGCCACATCCCAGAACTCGGCTGCGCGGCCGCATTCGACGGTCAATACTTCGAGGCCTTTCATGACGATGCTGCGACAGAGTTTCATCGCCGATGCGCGGCCATACTCGATCGCGACGGCACGCACGTTCATGCCAATGGCATTCATGCGCGTGGCAAGATCGGCCGCAGCCGGGCCGCCGGCAAGGATCGGAACGGTGATGCCGGGCGCGAGCACCGCGGCCATGACAGCCCCCTCGATGTAATACGCGCCGGTTTTGTTGACGGCCTCCGCCGCGCGTGCCTTCGTGTTCGGCGAGGCGGAATTGATGTCGAAGAAAAACTGCCGGGGTTTGAGGTAAGTCTGCGCTTCGCGTGCGACGTCAAGCACCGCATCCGCGGTGACGGCGGAAATGACAACATTCGCATCCTGCGCCGCGTCCGCCGCGTTTCTCGCCGCGGTAATACCAACCTGCCGTGCACGCTCCGCGAGCGAGCCTGCATCGAAGAGGATGTCGTACGCCGAGATCTTGACACCGCCGCGCGCTAAGAATTGGCGCGCAAAGGTTTGCCCGACTTCGCCATAGCCGATGAAGGCGAGATGCATCATGCCGACCGATACAGCTTCGTGATCACGAACTCGCGGTGGCCGAGCGCTTCCGCCGCGGTCAGCCGCCCGTTCGCCGTGCGCTGGATCATGCCGATCAGCGCGTCGCCCGCGGTCTCGAGCGTCTGGTCGCGGCGCAAAATGCCGGTCACATCGACATCGATATGCTCAGCCATCGTGCGCATCGTCTTCGGATTGCCGGTGATTTTGATCACCGGCACGATCGGATTGCCGATGACGTTGCCCTGCCCCGTCGGGAATGTGTGCACGACATAGCCGCCGGCGGCCATCAGCGTCACGCATTCTGCGGCGGCCGAAGACGTGTCCATGTAATAGAGGCCAGGACCTTTCGCTGGCGCCTCCGCCGGCTCGAGCGCGTCGATGAATTTCGATTTGCGTCCGATCTTTTCGAGATTGCCGAGCGCCTTTTCTTCAATAGTGGTCAGACCGCCGGCGATATTGCCTTTCGTCGGCTGACTGTCGGAGAGATCGTCGGTTTTGTGCGCCTCGATCACGTCGTCCTGATAGGCTTTCCACATCTTGTACCATTTCTCCGCTACTTCGGGCGTCGCGGCGCGCTCCTTGGCGAGATGTTCGGCGCCGGTGATCTCCGATGTCTCGCCGAACACGCCATAAATGCCGAGTGGGATGAGCTTGTCGTACATGTTGCCGACTGTCGGGCACGATGACAGGCCCGTCGTCGTGTCGGACTCGCCACATTTGGTCGAGACCCAGAGCTCCGACATCGCGCATTCCTGGCGCTGCAGCTCGGAGGCCCAATGCAGATATTCCTTCGCGACGTAAGAGGCGCGCGCGATCGTCGCGATGTCGCCGTGGCCCTCAATGCCGAAGCCAGTGACCGGCTTGCCCGTCGTGGCGATGCCGTCGACGACGCGCTTCGTCCAGCCTTCTTCGATGCCTATTACTACTACCGCCGCCACGTTCGGATTTGAGCCGATGCCGATCAGGGTGCGGAAGAAAAGGTCAAGATCGGCGCCAAATTGCAGGCGCCCGTAAGCGTGCGGCAATGCCAGCGTGCCCTTCACATTGTGGGCGACGGCTTCGCTCGCCGAATTGGAGAGATCGTCGAGAGGCAGGATGACGACATGGTTGCGCACGCCGACGCGGCCGTTCTCGCGCCGCCAGCCGCTGACGGCGAGCTTGCCGTAATCGCCGGATGCGAGGGCGGCCTTGTCTTGCGCGCGTGCCGCGACGATCGCCTTCTCGGAATTGATCTGCATCTTAAAGCCTCCTCACCAGCGCTTCGTCTTCATGTTGTGGACGTGCAGATGTTCGCCGGCGGCGACGTCGGCAATCGCCTTGCCGATATCCTCGCCGTATTTCAACACAGTGTCGCCGGCTTTGATGTCCTTCAGCGCGACCTTGTGGCCGATCGGAATGTCGGCCTTCGCTTCCAGATGAAACGTCGTGTCATTCTCGGTGATCAGGCAGAGCATGTCCGTGCCGGCTTTAAGGTCTTCAACGACAACAACCCCGCACGTATCCTTCGGACCATGCACCAATAGATGGGGAATGCTCACGCCCACGATCCTCCCTGACCTATGTTGATTTTTGCCGCAATGTGCGGAGCGACGGCGTCCTACTGTGCAGCGCGCCGCACGCCAAGCGAAACTTCAGCGCTTCGATGATTCGTAGCGCGCCTTCGTCTCGGCATTCATGGGATAGAGGCCTGGCAGACCCGCGCCTTTGTCGACCTCGCCCATGATCCATTCTTCCATGCGCTCCTGCTCGGGCGCCGCGGCCACGACCTCGTCGAGAAGTTTCGCGGGAATGAGTACGGCGCCGTCATCGTCGACCACAACGATGTCGTCGGGAAAGACCGCCACGCCGCCGCAGCCGATCGGCTGCTGCCAGGCAACGAAGGTCAGCCCGGCGACCGAAGGCGGCGCGGCGCCGCCCTGACACCAGACAGGCAGCCCGGTGCCGAGCACGCCTGCGACATCACGCACGACCCCGTCAGTGATGAGCGCGGCAACGCCGCGCTTCTTCATGCGCGCGCAGAGAATGTCGCCGAAAATGCCGGCGTCGGTGACGCCCATCGCATCGACGACCGTGATCACGCCTTCCGGCATCGCCTCGATCGCCGCGCGTGTCGAGATCGGCGAGGCCCACGACTCCGGCGTCGCGAGATCCTCGCGTGCCGGCACGAAACGCAGTGTGAAGGCGGGACCGACAAGCCGGGGCTGACCCGGACGCAGCGGCCGCGTGCCGCGCATCCAGACATTGCGCAGACCCTTCTTCAACAGGATCGTCGTGATTGTCGCGGTCGAAACCGTCGCGAGCGTGTCGATATTTCTGCTGTTCGGCGGCATCCCGGCTCCTGTTTCTCGCGAGCCCCTCATAAGCCGAAGCGCGCGGGCGGTCGAGCGCTCCTCAATCAGGCAAGCTTTGCGCGATGTGCCTGACGTGATCGGCAAGCGCCAGCGACGAGGTCAGCCCCGGCGACTCGATGCCGAACAGGTTGATCAGGCCGGCCACTCCATGCTCGCGCGGCGTCTGCACGACAAAATCCTGCGCCGCGATTGCCGGCGGCACGATTTTCGGCCGGATGCCGGCATAGCCCGGCTGCAGGCTGCCGTCCGGGAGTCCCGGCCAGTAGCGCCGGATGGCGCTGTAGAAGCGCTCGCGCCGTCCGGGATCGACATTGTAGTCGAGCGTCTCGACCCACTCCACATCTGGGCCGAACTTCGCCTGCCCACCGAGATCGATCGTCAGATGCACCCCGAGCCCACCCGGCTCCGGCACGGGATAGATCAAATGCGAGAAGGGCGAACGCATCGTCAGCGTGAAGTAATTGCCTTTGGCGAAATAGCGCTGCGGAATCGCCTCACGCGGCATGCCGGTGATATTTGCGGCGACGACCGGCGCCTCCAGGCCGGCGGCGTTGACGACGAGCCGGCAGGACAGCGTCAGCGGATCCGCGCCACCGATGTCGAGCTCAATCTCCTCCCCGCCCGCCCGCCCGGCAACGACCGGCGCATTGAGTGCGAGGCTCGCGCCCGCTTCTTCCGCATCGCCGAGGAGCGCCAGCATGAGATGATGCGAGTCGACGATGCCCGTCGACGGCGACAGCAGCGCGCCGGTGCAGGCGAGCGCCGGCTCGAGCGCTTGCGCCTCCGCAGCCGACAGAAAATGCATATCCTCGACGCCGTTCGCCCGCGCCCGTGCTTCGATCGACGCGAGTTTTCCCGCTTCCGCCTCGTTGGTGGCGACGATCAGCTTGCCGCAGCGTTTGTGCGGCACGCCGTGACCGGCACAGAATTCATAGAGCGCGCGCTTTCCCGCAACGCAGAAGCGCGCCATCAGGCTGTCGTGTGGGTAATAGATGCCGGCATGGATCACCTCGCTGTTGCGCGAGGAAATGCCGGTGCCGATCGCCTCCGCGGCTTCGAGGATGATGACCTCGCGTCCGGCCTGCGCCAGCGCCCGCGCGACCGCGAGCCCAACAACGCCGGCGCCAATGATGACGCAGTCAACTATCTCCATTCGCTCTGCCGATCTCTCCTTAGGCAGCAGGACTAGAGCCTCGGCGGCTCGCTGGACAAGGCCGCGTCCCCTCCCCTATATGACGCGCCGCTTGGCCGGCGCGCCCAGGTAGCTCAGTTGGTAGAGCATGCGACTGAAAATCGCAGTGTCGGTGGTTCGATTCCGCCCCTGGGCACCAGCCCCTTCAAAGGGTTAGACGTGCGGTTATCCGCACCGGCTTCGCGCAATCGGGTTCCGAGAGTGTGACGTAGGCCGTGCATCGTCAGCCGCGTTGCCCGGCACCGAGGGTTGGAGAATCTCATGCCAGAATATATTCCGAGCCCCGAAGACTGGGTGCGCAAGCAAGTCGACGTCTACGAAGGTAGCGGCGGTACCGAAGGCACCACCCTGCTCGATACAGGGCTGCCCGTGATCATCGTAACCCACATCGGTAACAAGACCGGTGCAATCCGTAAGACGCCCCTCATGCGCGTTAAGGACGGCAGCAGCTATGTCCTTGTCGGGTCACAGGGAGGGGCACCGACGAATCCGGCTTGGGTGCACAATCTGCGCGTCAAACCGGATGTCGAGATCCGCGATGAGACGGTGGTGCAGCCGATGCGGGTGCGCGAGGTAAAGGACGAAGCTGAACGGTCTCGGCTCTGGAAGCTAGCTGTCGCGGCATTTCCGCCCTACGCCAAATATCAAGAGCGCACTGAGCGACGGATTCCGGTATTTGTTGCAGAGCCGTGAGCTTGCCTGCCACTGGACTCATTCAGGAGTAACAACCGTGAGCGCGCCAGCGCCCCGCCGCTGCCTAGAACGGCACGGCAAGCATATTGCCCGGCACAACGGGCCGCGCCTCATCCGGCGGGCTCATCGCCTGCGCTTCGGCGAGCACAACAAGCAACGCCAACAAAGCTGCGGCGAGGCCGAGCAGCGGCGAGAAATCGGAATTGTCGTCGGACGCAGGAATTCGGCGTGACGGCAGTTTCGTCGGCATGGCGAGACCCCTCCGGTGTAAGGCGAGTGCGAAGCAATCGACGGGCCACTTGGGGAGCTAATGGAATACGTTCGGATGAGGGACTGCTGCGGTTCGGGCCGCCCGACAATCAGTCGCGCGGCCCGGCCTTAAGAAGATCGCGACGCGATCTGCGCTGATGCGGACTTAGTAGCTGCTCGTGCCGCTGTAACCGCCATTCGCGCTGGTGATGCCGCCCATGGCATCCTGAGCAGAGGCAGCGGACACGGCGCCGAAGCCGAGGAAGGCAGCAAGTGCAAGTGCGAGAGAAAGTTTCATGATCCATCTCCTTTGGTTCAAGGGATCGCTAGGGAAAATGGGCATGTTGCACCGCGGGACAAGTTTCGATGCGGGCACCGCGCCAGGGAATCGCGAGAAAACGGCAAACTTCAACTAATTGCGTCAAAAACAGCGAACATCATTACGCATAGTTCATATGATAAAGCGGATTCTGGAACAAAACGCCGCACCCATTTGGGCACGCCGGCGGTACAATCTAATCAATCCCGGCTCCAACGACGCGGTGGCGGTTTCGCCTCGCGCGTTCAAGTCAGCCGGAAACTATCGTTGCAACAAGCATCAGCGCGCCGTACAGCAACACCGCCAGCAGATACAAAGCAAGCCCGAGGACGGCGACGCGGAACCGGTTGTGCTTAACCTTGCGAATCGCATGTAGCTTCAGCACCTGCTCGGCATAAGAGGTCAGCAAATCCGTTTTCTGCAGCACCTCACGATAGGTGTGGGGGTCGTATTTCCCCGCATTCTTCAGGAAAAATACGTCCTCGGTCTCGTCATGCGGCAATTTGGAGGAGACCGGCCCCAGGACGCGCAGGAACAGCAGCAAGACGACGACAAAGAGACAAAACACAATTCCCAATCGGAGATTGATCGCAGCAGACGTGTCGATCTGCCTTATCGTGATGAAAATCGGAGTGAACGAGAATGCCGTCGAGGCAAGCACGATCTGCGATTTGGTATCATACGCGCGGACGGTCGCCTGCGCGTCGGCAAAGTTGGCCCGCAGAAATTCAAGTTCATGCATCGCTCACCTCGTGACCAGCCGAACGAATATTGCCCCAAAGCTGCCCGGCAAGCGGAGCGCGCGCAAAATCATCCGTTGAATTTCGGCTTTGGCGCCAGGCTTTGAAATTCGGTACCCGTTCACGTGATCGTATGTTCCTGCCATTCGCTCACGGAGGCCGACTCGAGCGAGCTGATCTGTTTCAGCGCTTCGACATCGAAGACGAAGTGTCCAGGTTCAGGCTTTAGCAGACCGATGTCGCGCCAATGGGAAAGTGTCTTGTTCACTTTGGAACGGCTCGCCACGATGAGAGCCGCCAGTTCTGCCTGCGTGACATTTGTCGGGATGCGGGCAACCGGCCCCGTCCCACCACTGGCGCCGATGAGCTGCAGGAAAAGCCGGGCCAGTCGCGTCTCAAGCGGGAAAAGCGCGATTGCTTCAACCTGATCGGTCAGGACGCGCAGCCGCGCGCATAATGCACCAAGAAGCGCCTGCGCGAGTTTCGGCTGGTGCTCCATGATTCCTATGAAGTGCGTACGGGAGATTCGCACGAGTGTCGTCGGATCGAGCGCCATGGCGTCGGCCGAGCGCGCTCGCCCGTCCAGCATGGCGATTTCCCCAAAAATCGTCCCGGGTCCTTGATGGCGCAACGTCATCTCGCGCCCGTCGCTCACCCCGAGGACGATTCGAACCCGGCCGGAGACGATGACGTAGAAGCAATCGCCCTTGTCGCCCCTGAGGAAGATGGTTTCGCCGGCGATGTAATGTCGCTCATGGGCGCTGGAGGCGAGTTTTGCGATACTGTCTTCGTCGAAGCCCGCAAGGAGGTCGATTTTCTTCAGGCGGCTGGCAATGTCACGAACGGAAAGCATCGGAGCCCAATGGATCGCTTCAGCTCTGTCGTTGGCAGGTGAGGAGCGGACAGAGCTGTGCCATAGTAAAGGGGCTTGCGCAGGGGACAAGCCATGCCCGGCCGGTTCGGAGTGTGACCAAAGGTACAGACAACGATAAAAGCCGGCCTTCATAGTGGGCTACCGTCGGTGCTATTACCGTTCGGTGAAAACGGAGAACTCCGATGAAAACGCTTAAGCTGGCTGTTGTAGCCGCCGGTCTTCTGGCGAGCGCGACCGCGTTCGCCCAGACGGCGGGCGGAACGCAGAACACTGGTCCCCAGGGCACCGGCAATTTCGTCGCCGGCAAGCCGGAAGGCAGCGGCAATTTCGTTGCCGGCAAGCCGGAAGGCAGCGGCAATTTCGTCGCCGGAAAGCCGGAAGGCACTGGCAATCCGGTCGCCGGAAAGCCGGCAACGCCTGCCAAGTAAGCCGCACCGAAAAGGTGTATAACAGGGCGGGGCCACTCGGCCCCGCCATTGCTGCTATTTAGGAAGCGAGAGGACCATGCCTGACTGGCGCGTCCTGTTAGTCGCGGTCGCTGCCATATTCCTGCTGGCGCCGCCGGCTGCAGTCCCCCCAGAACCCGAAACGTTTGCCGCTCTGGTCAAAACCGTATTGCCGAGCGTCGTCAACATATCGGTCAAGGGCAAAGGTCAGGGCGCCAATAGCAGCGAGGCGGGCGAGAACGTCTCCTACGCGCCTCACATCGTCGACGTCGTCGGTTCCGGCTCGATCGTCGATGCAAGCGGGATCATTGTCACCAACCGGCATGTGATCGAGAACGCCTACGAAATCATGGTGACGCTTCAGGACGGCACGACGACAAATGCCCGCCTGCTCGGCAAGGGACTTAATTTCGATCTCGCAATCCTGAAGATCGACGTCGGCCGGCCGCTTCCTGCGATCAAGGTCGGCAACAGCGACGAAGTTCGCGTCGGTGACCGCGTTCTCGCGATCGGCAACCCGCTCGGCCTGCAAGGCACGGTCACTAACGGCATCGTAAGCGCTCTCCATCGCGATTTGAGCGGTCCATACGACGAATTCATTCAGACCGATGCGCCGATCAATCACGGCAATTCCGGTGGCCCTCTGTTCAATACGAGAGGTGAGGTCATTGGCATCAACAATCAGATCTTTTCCGATTCTCCCACGAGCGGCTCGATCGGGCTCGGCTTCGCGATTCCGTCGAACGACGTGCAATTCCTTCTGCAGCAGGTGCACCGCTATGGCCGGCCGCATATCGGCTGGCTCGGAATACGCGTGCAGCGTCTCACACCGGAAATGGCGGATGCACTCGGAGTGTCGAAGCACAATGGCGCCATCGTTGCCGAGGTCGTGCCGAACAGTCCTGCCGCTGACGCGGCAATCAAGGTCGGGGACGTGGTGCAGGGTTTCGCTCGCGAGGCGGTGACGGATTATCGCGAGTTCAACCGCGCGGTGATGATGTCCGTCGGGAAGACGATGAAAGTACGCATATGGCATAAAGGGCAGACGCGGGTCGTCTCGTTGACCGTGAAGGAATGGCCGCAGGAAGTTTGGGAGACCTACAAGAGCGGAACGTCCAACGAATCGCTATTTACGAAAATCACCGATTACGGTTTCGAACTGGCAGACATCAGCGATGAGCTCAGAGGGCGATTTCGCCTCGATCCGCACACGAGCGGTCCGGTGGTGACGAGTGTCACGGAGGACACGGCCGCGAGCGGAGCCAAACTCAAGCCCGGCGACGTCGTCCTCACCGTGCAGATGGAGGACGTGCACTCACGCGCTGACATCGAGAGTCGGCTGATGGATTTGTGCAATCGCGGTCAGCGTAATGCGCTGCTGTTTGTTAAGGGAGCAAACGGTACCGCACGTTGGCTCACTTTGCCTCTACGGTTGTAACGCATTTATCCGGAAAAATACGTCGCTTTTTACTTGTAGGAGTTCATCGCAGCATTCTGAACGCGAGTCAGGTTCAGGCACTGCTTTTTGGGAAGGCGTTCTGCTATGCTTATCGCATCAATCCAGCCGGGGCGAAGCCCGAACCGAACGTCAACCAATGGCCTGAATGGAACCGAACCGATTCCTGCCGCGCCAGCACCGACCCGCCCGAGGGGAGAGATGAACCGGGCTGTCGAAACTTTGGGGAAAATCGAGCTTTTCAGCTCGCTCACGCCCGAACAGATCAAGCTGCTCGATTCGCGCTGCATCTGGCGGCGCGCCAAGGCGCGCGAATGGATCCTCGACTACCAGGAGGAAAGCACGGAGGTCTTCTTCCTCACGTCCGGCATCGTGCGCGTGCTGATCCAGACCGAGGAAGGCCGCGAAACCATTCTTCGTGATATCCAGGCCGGTTCTTCCTTTGGAGAGCTGGCGGCAATCGACGCAGAGAAGCGCTCCGCCAGCATCCTTGCGCTTACCGACGCGACAATCGCGCGGATGACCTCCGCGACCTATGTGGAGACGGTCACGACGCACCCGCAGGTCGCCAGGCAGGCGCTCGTCATGATGACGCGGCACATCCGGTCCCTGACCGACCGCGTGCGCGAATTCACCACGCTGGGCATCCACGACCGGCTGACGCGGGAACTCGTGCGCATGTCGCGCCCCGACCGCAGCGGCGAGAATCGCGCCATCATCACCCCGCCGCCGACACACGCCCATCTTGCGGGATTGATCGGCACCCGGCGCGAGACAGTGACCAAGGAACTGCGGGCAATGGCCAAGGCGGGCCTCGTCGAGACGCGCCGCGGGGCGATCGTTCTCCTCAACGTGCAGAGACTGGTGCAGAACCTGGAGCGGCCGAAGTAAGCCCGCTTCGGCTCGTGTGAAATCCCACCAATCCCCAACCCCAGTCCGTCCTATACCGTGATTCAGAGCAGTCATAGTTAATCGGGGAGCAAGACAATGTTTCTGATCGTTCCAGCCTTCGAAACCGCCTCCGTCGCTTCGGTTTCGCAGCGCGATGTCCGGTCAGCTGCGCCGACCATGCCCGTCTCGGTCCAGGGCGCATCGAGGTTGGCACTGCTCGCCGCCAAGCTGTTGCTCGCGATGGCCTTTATCGTGGGTCTCGTCAGCACGATCGCCGCGAGCACCTGACAGTCTGCGTGCCGGCTGCCGAACCCGTGCGGCAGCCTCGACCGCTCTTCACACGGCCCGCCGATTGTGCGAACCACCCGCGAAGTGAGGTGGTTCGGAGAGGCGGATGGCGGCGGCGACGAAATTATCCGGGAGCCGTCCGCAAGATTGGCCGCAGGCCGTTTTCGACATCCTCACCGACCTTGACGTCCGGCAGGTCGCGATCGTCCCGGATGCCGGCCACAGTCGGCTGATCCGCCTCTGCGAAGACGACCCGAGAAAGCGGGTCGTGACGCTCACCACCGAAGAAGAAGGCGTCGCCCTGCTCGCCGGCGCCTGGCTCGGCGGGCAAAAGGGCGTGCTGTTGCTCCAAAGCAGTGGCGTCGGCAACTGCATCAACATGCTGTCGCTGATGGAGACCTGTCAGCTGCCGCTGCTTATGCTGGTGACGATGCGCGGCGAATGGGGCGAGTTCAATCCATGGCAGGTGCCGATGGGGCAAGGCACCCAGCCCGCACTCGAGGCGATGGGCGTGATCGTGCGCCGCGCGGATGAGCCGCATCTCGTCGCGCCGGCGGTGCTCGGCGCGGCGAATCTCGCCTTCAACACCTGCCGTGCGGTCGCCGTTCTCATCGGCCAGAGCGTGCTCGGCGCGAAAAATTTCAAAGAGCTGGCGAAGCCGCGATGATCTCGAAGAACGATCTCCTGCATCGCCGTGCTGTCGTCGCGGAGCTCCTCCGCGACCGCGCCGATCTCCTGGTCATTGCCGGCCTCGGCGCTCCGAATTGGGACGTGACCGCGGCGGGCGATCATCCCAACAATTTCCCGCTCTGGGGCGCGATGGGCAGCGCCGCGATGATCGGCCTCGGCCTTGCGCTCGCGCAGCCGAGCCGGCGCGTACTGGTCATCACTGGCGACGGCGAAATGCTGATGGCTCTCGGCGCGCTGGCGACCATCGCGGTGCAGAAGCCGGGCAATCTCGCCATCTGCGTGCTCGATAACGAGCGCTTCGGCGAGACCGGCATGCAGGAGACCCACACCGCGCACGGCGTCGACCTCGCTGCAATTGCGAAGGCCGCGGGCTTTCCGATGAGTCTGCTCGTGCGGACAGGCAACCAAGTGACGAAGCTGCGCGACCTCGCGCATTCGGGCAGCGGGCCGATTTTCGCGCAGGTGAAGATCGACTCGGAGGCCCTGCCCTTCGTGCTGCCGCCGGCCGAAGGCGGCATTTTGAAGAACCGCTTCCGCGCCTCCGTGCTCGGAGATGAAGCGCTTTACAACTAAGCCCGCGCCTTCAGCCGCTCGAGCACGTCAGGATTGGCGACATTCGCTCGCTCGATCTCACCTCCGGTGAGCACCGCGATGATATTCTCCGCCGTCGTTGCGCCGGTGCGCTGCACCGCGCCCGTGCTCAGCCCGGCGATATGCGGTGTCAGGATCAAATTCGGCGCGGACAAGAGCGGATTGTCGCTCGGCGGCGGCTCTTCGCTCAGCGTGTCGAGAGCCGCACCGGCGAGGTGGCCGCTCGCCAGGGCTTCGGCAAGCGCCGCTTCATCAACGAGCGCGCCGCGCCCGGTGTTGATCAGGAACGCGCCGCACGGCATGGCGGCAATGGCCTGCCCGCTGATCAGACCGCGCGTGGTCGCGTCGAGCGGACAATGCAGGCTGACGTAATCTGATTCGCGCAGCAGCGCGTCTAGGCTCTCCGCTAATTCTGCCAAATCCGGCGTCACCTTTCCCGGCGTCCGCGTGAACACCAAAACACGCATGCCGAAGGCGCGCGCGAGTTCGGCCACGCGCCGCCCAATGCGACCGAATCCGACAAGCCCAAGCGTTTGCCCACTCAGTTCGGATGAATCGTAATCGTCGCGGCGCCAGTCGCCGCCGCGCGTACGGCGATCGAGCCGAACCACGTCGCGGCCGAGGGCCAACATGAAGCCGATCGTGATCTCCGCGACCGCCGGCGCGTTGCCGTAACCGGCGGTCATGATCGGAATGCCGTGCTCGGTTGCCGCCTTCAGATCCACCGAATCGACCCCCGCCCCCGGCTTGGCAATCACGCGCAGATGCGGCGCCGCTGCCTCCAGCACGGCGCGCGTGATCGGCGGATTGCCGCGCATGACGATCGCCTGCGTCGGCTTCGCCAACGCTTCGATGAGCCGCGCCTCGGTTACCTTGCCTGTGATCGTGTCGATCGAGGCACCGACTCGCACGAGCATGTCGCCCGCATTCGGTATCAGCTCGCTGGAGGTGACGAGCACGCGAAATCGGCCATCGCTCAACGCTGATCTCCCAAGGCAACCCACGCGGATGATGCTCTAGCTGAGCTTGGCCGCGTTCGCCACTTTGCTTGCAGAGATGCCGCACTTGGCGGAAACTGCCGCAAAAGCGGATCGAGACAGGGCGGAGCGCATGCTGCACGAACGAAACATCCAGGCTGAGATTCCCTCGCTGCAGGGAAAGGTCAGTCCCGAGGAATGGCAGGCGCGCGTCGATCTCGCCGCGTGCTACAGGCTGGTCGCGCTCTACGAAATGTCGGACATGGTCGCAAACCACATTTCGGTTCGCGTGCCCGGTGAAGAGAACGCGTTCCTGATCAATGCCTACGGCATGCTGTACGAAGAGATCACCGCATCGAGCCTGATCAAGATCGATCACGACGGCAACATCCTGGCGCAGCCCGAATTCGGTGACCTCGGCTATGGCATAAACCGCGCCGGCTTCGTCATCCACAGCGCCGTGCACGAGGCAAAGCCCGATGTCGCCTGTGTGATCCACACGCATACGTGGGCGGGTATGGCGATTGCGTCACTGGAAGTGGGGCTACTACCCCTCACGCAGACCGCCATGCGTTTCGCCAAGATCGCTTACCACGATTATCACGGCGTCGTGCTCGACCTCGCTGAGAAGGAAGAGCTCGTGAAAAATCTCGGCGACCACAATGCGATGATTCTGCGCAACCATGGGCTGCTCACGGTTGGGCGCACGATCGCCGAGGCGTTTAACGCGATGCATCGCCTTGAAATGTCCTGCAGATCGCAGCTTGCCGCGATGGCCTGCGGCGTCAAGCTGAACACAGTGCCGGACGATATCGTCGAGAAGACCTACATGAACTATCAGCCGCAGGTGCGCCGCCCCTTCGGCGTGATGGAGTGGCCGGCGCTGTTGCGCAAGCTCGACAAGATCGATCCGAGCTATCGGAATTAGGCTGCAGTCGCCGCCTCCTCCACCACCCCATACAAATGACACGCCGTCTCATGACCCGGCGCCACCTCGCGGAATGCCGGCACAACAATCTTGCACGGCTCGAATGCATGCGGGCAGCGCGTGTGGAAGGGGCAGCCAGGCGGCGGATTCATCGGGCTCGGCACGTCGCCCTGCAGAATACGCTTCTGCCGTTTGAGCCGGGGATTCGGCAAGGGGACGGCTGAGAGCAGCGCCTGCGTGTAGGGATGCAGCGGATTGCCGAAAACCTTCCGCTTCTCCGCCTGTTCGACGATCTTGCCGAGATACATGACGGCCACGCGATGACTGATGTGCTCGACGACGGCGAGATCGTGCGCGACAAAGAGATAGGAGAGCCCCCGCTCCTGCTGCAAATCCATCAACAGGTTGATGACCTGCGCCTGGATGGAAACATCGAGCGCCGACACCGGCTCGTCTGCGATGATCAGTTTCGGGCTTAAGGCAAGCGCACGCGCGATGCTTATACGTTGGCGTTGCCCGCCCGAGAATTGGTGCGGATAGAGCTGCATTTGTGCTGGCCGCAATCCGACCTGCTCGAACAATTCTGCGACGCGCGGCTGCTTCTCTTTCCCGCGGCTGAGGCCGTGCACTTTGAGCGGTTCGCCGACGATGTCGGCGGCTTTCATGCGCGGATTGAGCGAGGAGAATGGATCTTGAAAGATCATCTGCAATTCGCGCCGATAGGGCTGCATCTCACGCCGAGAGAGACGCGTGACATCGTGGCCTTCGAGGCGGATCGTGCCGCTTGTCGGCTCGATCAGCCGCATTGCGGTGCGCGCCAGCGTCGACTTCCCGCACCCGCTTTCGCCGACGAGGCTCAATGTCTCGCCTTGCGCGACCTTGAAAGTGACGCCGTCGACGGCGAAAACCGTGCCGGCGTTTCGCCGAAGCAGCCCCTTGCGCACCGGAAAATGCTTCTTCAGGGCAGTGACTTCGAGCACCGGCGGCGCGTTCATGCGGCGGCCTCGCGCACCCGGTCCGAATGCCAGCACGCCGCAAAATGGCCGGGCCGCTTCTCTTCGTAGGGAGGAAATTGCGCACGGCACACATCCGTCGCAAAAGCGCAGCGCGGCGCGAACGTGCAGCCGTCGGGCAAATCGACGAGCGATGGCACGGAGCCCGAAATCTCCTGCAGCCGTGCCCGACTGTTGGCCTCCCCCGCCAGCGACAGCCGCGGCACGGATCCCATAAGCCCAAGCGTGTAGGGATGCAGCGGCTCTTCGAAGAGCGCCTCGACGCGCGCCTCTTCGACCTTCCTTCCGGCATACATGACGACGACTCGATGCGCCGTCTCGGCAACGACGCCGAGATCGTGCGTGATCAGTACGATTGATGTGCCGAGCTTCTCCTGCATTGCAAGCATAAGATCGAGGATTTGCGCCTGGATCGTCACGTCGAGTGCGGTCGTCGGCTCATCCGCAATCAGCACTTTCGGATTGCAGGAAAGCGCCATGGCGATCATCGCCCGCTGCCGCATGCCGCCGGATAGCTGGTGCGGATATTCACGCGCGCGCTGCGCCGGCTCGGGAATTTTGACGAGCCGCAGCATGTCGACAGCTTTTTCCGCCGCGGCAGATTTCGACAAGTTCTGGTGCAGCCCTACCGCCTCGCTGATCTGCCGGCCGATCGTCATGACGGGATTGAGTGACGTCATCGGCTCCTGGAAGATCATAGATATGTCGTTGCCGCGCACGCGGCGCATCTCGCGTTCCTCGATCTGGAGCAGATCGCGGGTGCCGAGCATGACGCGTCCCCCGGCGATGCGGCCGGGTGGTTCGGGGACGAGACGCATGACCGACAGCGCGGTCATGCTCTTGCCGCAGCCGGATTCGCCGACAATCGCGAGTACTTCCCGGGATTTGACGTTGAACGAAACGCCATCGACGGCTTTGATCAGCCCGCGGTTCGTAAAGAACACGGTGCGCAGATCGTGCACGCTGAGTACGGAGGCGGAGGTGCTTGCCGGGGGCGCAGGGGCGGCGCTTACATCGGCCAAAGCCATCAGCTGCGCTGCCTCGGATCAAGTATGTCGCGCAAGGCATCGCCGAGCAGGTTCGTCCCGAACACGGTGAGGCTGATCGCGGCGCCGGGGAAAATCACCAGCCAGGGCGCAGTGCGCACATATTCCGCCGCCGATTCCGAGAGCATGCGTCCCCAGGAGGGGTAAGGCTCCGGGATGCCGAGGCCAAGAAACGACAGAGATGCCTCCGTCAGGATCGCGGCGCCGAGCTGCGCCGTCGCCAGCACGATCACCGGAGCCAGGGTGTTTGGCAGGACGTGGCGGACGGCGATGCGGAACTCGCTCATGCCGATCGCGCGTGCGGCTTCGACAAAGGGCAGTTCGCGTAGGGCCAGTGTATTGGAGCGGATCACGCGGGCCACAGACGGCACAAGCGGAATTGCGATCGCGACGATCGTGTTCCTGAGCGATGGCCCGAGCGCGGCCGCCATCACCAACGCAAGGACCAGCAGAGGAAGCGCTTGCAGGATGTCGATGATACGCTGCGCAAGGAGATCGACCCAGCCGCCGAGATAGCCGGAACTCAAGCCGATGACGACGCCGAACATGCAGCCGAGCAGCGTGGAGCCGATGCCGACCGCGAGCGAGATGCGTGCGCCGTGGACAATGCGGCTGTAGATATCGCGGCCCATGAAGTCTGCGCCCATCCAGTGGGCGGGGCTCGGCGGCGCAAGCGAGAGCGGAGCATCGGTCTGCAGGGGATCGTAGAGCGTGATGAGATCGGCAAAGAGGGCGCCGAACACGAACACGCTCATGATGATCGCGCCGGCTGCGCCGAGCGGATGGTGCAAGACGAAATGACGGATGCCGCCGCGTATTCCGCTTGACCCGACCCCTGCGCGCTTCAGCTCGGCACCATAGGTGTCGGCGATCTCGATCCCCGAGTCGCTCACCGTCATGGGCGCTTCAACCGGCATATTTGATGCGGGGGTCCAGCGCCGCATAAGTAAGATCGACGAGAAAGTTAACCGTGACGACGACGATTGCGATGAACATGACAAGATTCTGCACGATCGGATAATCACGCGTGCGGATTGCCTCGACGAGAAATCGCGCCACTCCCGGAATGTTGAACACGGTTTCCGTGACGATGAGACCGCCGATCAGGAACGCTGCTTCGATGCCGACTATTGTCACCACGGGAAGCAGCGCGTTTCGCAGCGCGTGATTGTAGTTGACGGCACGGACGGAGGCGCCTTTGGCGCGTGCGGTGCGGATATAATCCTGGCGCAGCACTTCCAGCATCGAGGAGCGCGTGAGCCGCATGATCAGCGCGGAGGAGCGGAAGCCGACGGCGGCGGCAGGCACGCTGTAGAGCAGAAGCTCATCCCACAGGTTCTTGGCGGGTTCGGTATAGATCGGGATCGTGCCGAAGCGGGCAACAAAGACCATGAGGATCAGAAGGCCGAGCCAGAAGGCGGGCACCGATAAGCCGGTGAGACTAAGAATGCGCAAGAGATAGTCCACCCCGGAATTCTGTCTCACCGCGCTGATCACGCCGAGCGGAATGCCCATCGCCACGGAAAAGATCAGCGCCATGAGCGCCAGTTTCGCCGTCACCGGAATGCGCGGCGCGATCTCGTCGAGCGCCGGTTTCTCCGAGACATAGGAATAGCCGAGATCGCCCCGCGCGATACCGCCGATCCAGGCGGCATATTGCACCGGAATGGGCTTATCGAGACCAAGCTCACGTTCGATCTTCACTTTCTCGGCCGGGTTCACCATGCCGGCCGAGTCGAACAGGATATCGACGATGTTCCCCGGCACGACGCGGAGGAGGAAGAAGATGATGATGGAGATCCCGAACAGGGTCACGACCATCAGCATCAAGCGTCGCGTCAGGTAGGAGGCCACGTTCCCTCCGCCTTCATCTGCCGCAAGCGCGCCGCGTCACTTGTCGAGCCAGACGTCCTCGAAACGATAGCCGTTATACGAGCTGTTCACCATCGCCGTGTAGTTTTTCACGGCGGGGCGCCAGCAGGTCCCCTGGCGCGGGTGCATGATGATCGGGCGCGCGACATCC
>JAXDNH010000132.1:0-3985 GCA_034669525.1 Methylobacteriaceae bacterium
ATGACCTGGATCATCAACGGCAATGCGGTGCTCGCGCCGATCGTTCCGCTGCTCTTGGGGGCGCCGAAATATCTGTCCGGCTCGTTGAGTCTCGGCGAATTGATGCAGCTCGCCTCCGCGTTTGCTCAGGTCCAGGTTGCCTTGAATTGGCTTGTCGAAAACTCGATCCGGCTGGCGGAATGGAATGCCTCCGCGCGCCGCGTCGGATCGTTATCGGCCGTCATGAAATCATTCGACGAACGCATCGTTGGAAACAAAAGCACCACAATCGTGCTCGGCGAGAGTCCGGACAGCGATCTGCACATCCAGAACCTTTGCGTGGCGCAAGCCAACGGCGCGCTGATGATCGAAGACGCCGATCTCGTCATCGCGCCGGGCGAGAAGGTATTGATCAAAGGCGAGTCCGGCACCGGCAAAAGCACGCTGATCCGGGCCATGGCGGGTCTGTGGCCGTGGGGCTCCGGCTCGATCCTGCGGCCGGCGAATGCAAAAATCGAGTTCATGCCGCAGCGGCCCTACATGCCGCTCGGCACCCTGCGTCATGCGCTGCAATATCCGAGCCCCGATGTCGGCTATCCCGACGACGAAATTCGCGTTGCGATGAAGAAGTGCGGGTTGGAGCATCTGTATGATCAGCTCGATAAAGATGACCAATGGTCGAAGATTTTGTCCGGCGGCGAGCAGCAGCGGATCGCGTTCGCGCGGACGCTCCTCAAAAAGCCCGACATCGTCATCATGGATGAGGCAACCTCCGCGCTCGATGAACTCAGCCAGGCGCGGGTCATGTCGTTTTTTGACAACGAGCTGAAGGACGCGACGCTGCTGTCGGTCGCGCATCGACCGGAACTCGAGGCCTATCATACGCGCGAAATCCAGCTGATCCGCCGCGAAGGCGATCAGAGCGTGCACGCGACCCAGCGCACGTATTCTCCGATCCGCCAGATTTGGCGCAGGTTGAAAACGCGGCGCTCCTGATCAGCTCGCTTGCTTCGGCGTTGGCTGCTCGGCATGCGGCGCCTCGCGCACCAACGCCGCAGTTTCCGGGTCGCGCTTGGCCTCGCCCGTCATATATTGTGCCCGCGCGAGCGTAGCGAACTTGCCGTCGAGCGCGAGAAGCTCGTCGAACGTGCCGCTCTCGACAATGCGGCCGTGATCGAAAACGAGAATGCGGTTGGCATTGCGGATCGTGGCAAGCCGGTGCGCGATGACGAAGGTCGTGCGTCCATGCGTAGCGCGCTCAAGGGCAGCCTGGATCTGGCGTTCCGTCGTCGCATCGAGTGCGCTCGTCGCCTCATCGAAAATCATGATCGGCGGGTCCTTCAATAGCGCGCGCGCGATCGAAAGGCGCTGACGCTCGCCGCCGGAAAGCGAGCGGCCGCGCTCGCCCACGCGCGCTGCGACCCCTTCCGGATTGCGGGCGACGAAATCCGCGGCCTGCGCCCGCTCCAGCGCCATTGCAATCTCCTCCGGCGTCGCCTCCGGCTTGCCGACGCGGAGATTTTCCTCGATCGAACGGGCAAACAGCATCGGCTCCTGGAACACGACGCCGATATTCCGTCGAAGCGATTCGAGACTCATGTCGCGGATGTCGATCCCGTCGATGCAGATCGCGCCGTGCTGGGGATCGAAGACACGGTGCAGCAGGCCGAGCGTCGTCGATTTGCCGGAGCCCGTCGCACCGACCAACGCAACCGTCTCGCCCGGCGCGACATCGACGTTGAGGTCCGACACCGCGTTGCGCTTGGCGTCATATGCGAACGTCACGTTGGAGAAAACGACATGGCCCTTCAGCCGTCCCGCATCAATCGCGTCCGGCTTATCGGCAAGCGCCGGCGGGAGATCAAGCACGGCGAAGAAATCGGCGAGCTTCGGCACCTGCAAAAGCAGCACGTTGGCAAAGCCAACCAGCTGCTCGAGCCGCGCCACCAGCATGGTCGCAAAGTTGATGAAGGTGACGATCTCGCCGACGGTCGCCAAGCCCTGGAAATGCAGCCATGTGCCGAGACAAAAGATGACGAGGATCGACAACGTCGCCGACGCGCGCGTCGCGACCGTTGCCAGCGCCCACCATGACAGGACCGGCAGTTGTGCCGCGAGAAGCTGCGAGGCGATGCGGCGCATCGCGCGCGATTCCGTTTGCACGCGCGTAAAACTTTGCACGACGGAGATGTTGCCGAACGCGTCCGACGTATGTTCGGCAAGCTCCGCGCTGTGCCGCTCGACGGTGCCCTGCAGCGCCTCGGTCTGGCGCACGACATAAGCCGTGAGAAAGCCGAACACGAGCACGAGCACGATGAGCACGCCGGCGAGCCGCCAGTTCACGAACAAGGTCAGCGGCAACAAGACGAACAGCGCGACGGCGGACGCGCAATTCTCGCGGAAGAAGGATAGCCAGAGCCCGCTCAGGCCCTGCGCGCCCTCGAGCATGATCTTGAGGAGCCGGCCGGAATGGTTGGCGCTATGAAAGCTCAGCGGCAGATCGAGCACGTGGTCGAAATAGTCCGCCATGACGGCGAGCCGGCGCCGGTGCGACAGCCGGTCGGCGTGCAACGCAACGAGCACGCCGGCAAGGATCGAGAAAATGCCGAACGCCGCCCAGGCGACGAGCCATGGCAGGATTTCGCCCCAGGGATGCGCCGCCGGAGTGGCGTCGTTGCGGCTCAAGCGGTCGATGATCCGCCCGAACAGGAACGGCTCGGCGAATTGCGCGACCGCAATGCCGAGATTGGCGACGACGAGCGCGATCGCGATGCCGCGCTCGGGGCGAAGCAGGGCAAGCGTGCGCGAATAGACCGAGATCAGCGACATGGGGCTAAGTGAGCCGGCCAAAGCGCCAGCCGACAGGGATGGACGCGGGCTGTCAAGATGCGAGCTGTCGCAAGTCCCGTGGCGCGTCGGCCCGCTGCTTGCGCGGCACGTTCGAGTGCCGGACACTCGAACATCGGGTGAAACGAATCGGACGAGCCCATGTGGTGGCAGCAGCACTTCAATGAGTTCGTCACTTTCCTCCTCGTCATAAACCCGATTGCGGCGCTGCCGGTGTTTTTGTCGGTCGCCGCTTCGCTCGATCCCAAGGCGCAACGCAGGATCGCGCTTTATGCGGTCCTCATCGCTTTTGCCGTGCTCGTGTTCTTCATCTTCGCCGGCGCGTTTCTGCTGAAGCAGATGAATGTTCCGATCCGTGCGTTCCAGATTTCGGGCGGCATCCTCTTGTTCCTGGTCGCACTCGAGATGATCCGCGGCGATAATCGCGCGAGCGCGCAAGGCGCCGAGCAGAGCCACGTCGCGCTTGCGGTCTATCCGCTCGCCATCCCCAAAATCGCCGGCCCCGGCGCCATGCTGACGGCGATCCTGCTCACCGACGACGATCGCTTCAATCCGTTGGGACAGATGATCACCGTCGGCGTGCTTGCCGCCGTGCTCCTGATCCAGCTTCTGATCCTGCTCGCGGCCGGGCCGATCTCGCGGGTGATCGGCGTGCCGGGCGCGAGCGTGATCGCGCGCGTCATGGGCATGCTGCTCGCCGCGCTCGCGGTGAGCATGGTGCTTAGTGCACTAGGCGAATGGCTGAACCTGCCGAAGCTTTAGTTGGCGCTAATCTTGAATGAGCGTGCCTGGTTCTTTCCGCAAAGCGTGAGGCAGCACGCAAACAAGGCTGCGTCTCCACCGAATCGACGGTCAGTAATAGTCCGGCCGATAGCAGAAATTACGCAATCTGCCCCACGAATCGTAGCGCCAGCAGCTGTCACCGCCGTAGCCGCCGCCCCAACCGTACCTGTGGTGACGCCAGCCGCCTCCCTTGCCCCCGCCGCCTTGTTTCCAGCTGCCCCCGCCGCCGCCTTGTTTCCAGCCCCCGCCACCGCCCCCACTGTTTTGTTTACCGCCACCCCCCCCACCCCCCGAACCCCCCCCAACCGGACCCCCCCCACCACCCCCCCCCCCCCCCTGGCCCCCACCCCCATGACCCCCCCCCCCACCCCCCCCC
>JAXDNH010000133.1:0-31116 GCA_034669525.1 Methylobacteriaceae bacterium
GGGGCAAAGGTGGTCTGAAACACTGTCAACAATAATCTCTCGCACAGACAAGAACTCATATTTTTTGTCGGCGATGCTTCGCAGTTTAATGCGTCAGTTAAGAGACGAGATTTTACAGAGTCGAGATCGCGATGCGCTGAAGCGTTTAGTAGCTCAGGTGCAGGCGAAGCGCCAATTCAAAAAACAAGACCCCGGAGCTAAGGCAGTGTCGAAAATGCTGGAACACCTTGAGAAAATCGATCACTTCAAGGAAAAAGCGGTAGATAAAGAGATACTGCAGCCCAACCCGCCGCACCTTACGAAGAGCTGAGCGCACCCTCATCCGCCACCCACAACAACCCCTCGCGCCGCCAGCCACTCCGCCACCACCGCATTCACGGCATCGGGCGCGTCCTGTTGCACCCAATGCGAGGCTTGCGGCAAGCGGCGCAGCGTGAAATCGTCGACGAGGCCGTCATAGCCCTCGGTCAGCTCGAGGCCGAGCGCGCTGTCATGCTCGCCCCAAATCATCAGGGTCGGGACATGCACCGGTTCGGACGGCGCGGATTTCACGAAAGCAAGCGCGTTGGCGCGATAATAGTTGAGCATTGCCGTCATCGCGCCCGGCTTTAACGCGTTGTCGCGATAGCGGGCGAGGACATCAGGCGGAAACGCATCGGGGTTCTGCGCCATGCCGGTAAACATGCGCGCCACGGCGCGTGCGCCGGCATAGGTCAGCGCCGCCTCGGGCAGAAACGGCAGCTGAAAGAACAAGACATACCAGGAGCGCAGGCGCTGGCTCCAGGAATGCGGGATGACGCGGCGGAAGATTTCGGGATGCGGCACGTTCATGACGATGAGCGCGTCGAGCGGGACAGCGCGCTCGATTGCCGCGCTCCAGGCGATCAGCGCACCCCAATCATGGCCGATGAGCAGCTTGCGGCGCGCGCCGAGCGCGCCGAAGAGGGCGGCCACATCGTCGACGAGATGGCGCAAGCGGTAGGCCGCGCGATCAGTTGGTCGCGTCGTGTCGCCATAGCCGCGCATATCAGGTGCGACGACGCGCCAGCCGAGGCGCGCGAGCGGGACGAGCTGGTGGCGCCAGGAGATGCGCCTTTCGGGGAAACCGTGCAGCAAAAGCGCGACATCGTCGCCGGAACCGCATTCGTCGCAGGCGAAGGTGATCCCGTTGGCTTCAACGCCGCGCTGGATGATTTGAGGATCGTCGCTCATGTCGCAAGTGCCGCTTCATGAGACACGAGAAACGGAAGCAGCGCTCTCATTTGAACCCGCCGTCAAATACGCCGCACGTCCGGCGCGCGCCGCGCATCGATGCTGAAGGCGCCGGCGCCCGCCACATAAAGCGCGAGAAAGCCGCCGATCATCGCGATGTTCTTCCAGAAGTGATTGAGCTGGTTGCCGCGCTGTGCGGCGTCGGTGACGTCCCAGAAGCGGTGGCCGATCAAAGCGGCTATGATCGTAAACAGCGCGAGGACCAAAGCCGCGTAGCGCGTGTGAAATCCGACAAGCAGCGCGAGGCCGCCGACCGCTTCGATCAACCCGGCGACGAGCGCAAGCGGATAGCTCACGCCCGCGGGAAATCCTTGATTGACGAGGTAACCTGAAAAGCCTGCCGGGTTCGTCAGCTTGCCATAGCCGCTGTAAAGAAAGATGGCGGCAAGCGCGATCCGCGCAATCAGCAAAGCGGCGTCCGCACCGGCAACATTGTCGCGATCCTTCGGCATCATTTCCCCCTTTGTTGGCAGCGCCATCTCACCGGCTGTTCGGTGCAAGCATAGCCCGTTTTAAGGCCCTTCGAGCATTTTCCCTGTCAATCCCATCATAAAAAGCAGCTGTCTCTCACGGCACACCCGCACTGTGCAATCCATCACAAGCGCCCGTTTCAGCATCGGCTATATATCCTGTCATTCAATAAGCCGCCCACCGGCTTGGAGATGAGGAGACTAAAATGCATATTCTTCGAATCGCTTTGCTGAGCAGCGCGCTTCTCGTGGCCCCCGCCGCATTCGCCGAGGGTCCCGAAGGTCACACGCAGGCGCAGGTTGCGCAGGCGGCTCCCGAAGGTCACACGCAGGCGCAGGTGGCGCAGGCGGCTCCGGAGGGACAGACCCCGGCGCAGGTCGCTCAGGCCGCTCCGGAAGGACAGAGCCAGGCGCAGGTCGCCCAGGCCGCTCCGGAAGGACAGAGCCAGGCGCAGGTCTGATCAAAGCCAAATCCAAGCGAGCGCGGTGGCCGTTGTCACCGCGCTTGTTGGCGTCAATAAGTCGATAAACGGGAGGACACGAACATGACTCATGCAAAAACAGCGCTCAATCTGGCCGGCGCGGCGATTGCCGGGTTCGGCATAATCGTCGGCTTCGCCGGAAGTGCGTCGGCTCAGAGTTGTGACGGGCTGTGGTACGAGCGCAATTCGATCTACGCCCGTAACGGCTATTGCTTCCAGACGGCGCGGGCGCGCGGGGTTTTCGGGCCGGGATGTGTCCCACCCTACGGGCAGTTGAGCGGCTGGGAGAAACAGCGTGTCAACCAGATACAGACGCTCGAACGCCGGATGGGCTGCTGATTGTAGATCGGTCCGACTGCCGCCCACGATGCGAGGGGGTATCGGATTGACTTAGGGGCGCCCTCCGGGAGCTGGAAGGCCCGAATCCGGCGTGATAGGAAGCCGCGGCCTGGTCCCGTAGCTCAGCAGGATAGAGCAGCGGTTTCCTAAACCGAAGGTCACAGGTTCGAATCCTGTCGGGACCGCCAGCCTTTCGACTGCCCGCTGTTTGACGTTACGCAGCGCGATTGAGGCGGCCGTGCAGGAAGCCGGCGGCGCGATACCAGGGCTTGTCGCGCAGATCCTCCCTGCGCGGGGCGCCGAAAATGGGAACGAGAAGCCGCTCGAGCCCGCGCCAGAGGCCAATTTTATCGAGCAGCGGATTGGTGTAGGGGGTCACAACACAATAATGCGTGTTGCCGTCGCCCCGATGGTGGTTCCAGTGCTCCGCGGGCCGCTGAATTACATGATAGCGCTGAAGCAGCCTGACGAAAGCCGGAGTTCTCACAGTCGGCGTATGCGAGAAACGGTGAACCTGTTGCGCGCACGCGCCGACAACCACGAACAGCCAGATCTGCCAGGTCAGAATGCCGATGAACCACGCTGCCAGCAGGAGAAGAGGTGCGGTCACCAGAAGGCCGCGCGAGCTCTCGGCCCAGTGTTTGTTCAGAAAAGCGTTCGCGCCGCTCTGTGTGTGATGGACAATACTCGCCCGAATGAACAATCTGCCCACGATCGGACTGTTCTCCGTCCAGAACGTATCCTCGGCCCAATGGGCAGCACCGGCTATCGCGTCAACCAAGAGCACGATCCCGATCGCCTGAAAAGCTATCCACAAAAGATCGACGAGCGTCCCTGACATTTTTCCTCCATTGCGCCCCCGGGGACATGCGGCGGCGCACGCCAAAAGGTCTTCTAACGAGCTCCAACCAAAGCATAGATCAGGCCAAGGTGGAAGTGGGAAGCCGCAGGATTGAGAGAACTAAGCTCCAGACGGGCAGTTATACTCGCCAGCTACTTCGGCGCACCCGCCATCATGCCGGCGATCGCCATCACCCAGAGAGCGCCGAACACGAAGAGGATATAGCCGACATTCGTGCTGCGCTCGCGCCGGCGCGAGCGGTTCGGAACGGAACGCTCGGCCGTTGAAGCACTGGAAGGTGCGCAATCAGCGGCATGTGTCATGTTCGCAATCCCTCCGGAGAAGCAGGCCCGCCGATGACGACGTGCATGACGACGCGAACCGATACTGACTCTGGCCGGCCATTCGTCCGGGTGCTTGTGTGCTTTCACACAGGGCGCCGCAGTTTGACGCTCCGCGACGAGCAACGCATTGTCTCCTGCCGACATCGCCCTCTAATGGACGCCGCTTTAGTGTTCTGTCTTGAAAATCCCGCATGAGCACTGATGTCCAAATAGGCAAGGACGGATGGCTGTTCCTGATCGGCGGGAGGAATTCGGTCGGCACACTTTATGAGCGCAAGGCACGTCTTCTGCCCGACGCCAAATTACAGCAATGGGCGAAGCTGATCGAAGCGCGCGCCCGGCGTCTGGAGGCGATAGGAGTCCAGTATGTGCATGTCAGCGTGCCCGAAAAGCTGACGATATACGACCATAAGCTCAATGAGCCCCCGGTCGTCGACTGGGAGCTTTCGCCGGCAAGGCGGCTCGGCGAACTACTGCAGCGCTCACCCTACGCACATGTCTGGCTGGATTTGGTTGGTCCATTCCGCGCGGCGCGTGACGAGGAAGAACACTACTTTAAGACGGACACGCATTGGTGCGCGGCTGGATGTTTTCACGCTTATACGCTGATCTGCAATCGCGTCGGAATAACACCGGTGCGGGATTTGCTGGGCACGCGCAAATCCTCCGAGCAAGGTGCCTATCTGGACTTGGGCATGAAGCTCGAGCCGCCGGTTGCGGACGTGTTCAAGTTCTACGATTTTATCCAGAATTCGCGCCGGGTTTACGTCAACCCCATTGCGCAATGTCTCGAAACAATGGCAGGCGAGGTGGGCATGCATGCGGGATCACATGTGCGCTTCATGAATGAAACCTCATTGGCTGCGAATAAGAAGATTCTGATCTTTGGGGATTCCTGCTCATCCCAGAGCTCAAATGCTTTAACCGGAATGCTCGCCGAGACGGCGCGGGAGGTCGAGTTCATCTGGTCAAGCAATCTCGATTGGGCTTACATCCGAAGGACCCGGCCGGATGTCGTCATCTATGAACTTGCCGAGCGGTTCCTGACGGTCGTTCCGAACGACAGGTTGAGTTTGCGCCGGACGCTTGCATGGCGAACTCTGCGGGCGAAATGGCTGCAGCGCAAAGCCCGCCAGAGAAAGGAGGCGCAAAAGCGCGCCTAGTTGCAGGAACTCGCATGCGTCCAACGCATCTATGCAGCGACGATCCGCGCAACGTGGGGTGCTTCGCGCGCAACCCGTGTTGCTATCGCCGCAAGGCTCATATGACGAGATGCGGGCTTGAGCGCGTGCAGCAATCGCGCTCTCGTCGCTGAGAGGCGAATCTGGAGAGTCCAAAACCCATGACATCACCGCTGTCGCGCGCGGCAAACTTTTGCGAACGCTTCGGCCTGCGCGTGCCGATCCTGCTCGCACCGATGGCGGGCGCATGCCCGGCCTCGCTGTCGATCGCGGTGGCGAAGGCCGGCGGCATGGGCGCGGCCGGGGCGCTCTTGATGTCGCCCGCCGCCATCGCCGCGTGGATGCAGGAGTTCCGCTCGTCGTCGAACGGCGCGGGGCAGCTCAATTTGTGGATTCCCGATCCGCCGCCGCAGCGCGATGCCGTGCATGAAGCAAAAGTGCGCGAATTCCTCGGCCGCTTCGGCCCGCCGGTCGCTGAAGGTGCCGGTGACGCGACGCCGCCCGATTTCGCCGCGCAATGCGAGGCGCTGCTTGCCGCCGGCCCCGCTGTCGTCTCGTCGATCATGGGCGTCTACCCGCCCGACTTTGTCGTGCGCCTGAAGGAGCTCGGCATCGTCTGGTTCGCGACGGTGAGCAGCGTCGGCGAGGCGCTCGCGGCAGAAGCCGCTGGCGCTGACGTCGTCATCGCGCAAGGCGCGGAAGCCGGCGGCCATCGCGGCGCCTTCGATCCAGCCGAAGCCGAGCGGCGCGCCGTCGGCCTCTTCGCGCTCCTGCCAGCGGTGGTCGACGCGGTGCGCGTACCGGTCGTCGCCGCGGGGGGCATTGGCGATGGGCGCGGCGTCGCCGCCGCCCTGGCGCTCGGCGCCACCGCCGCGCAGGTCGGCACCGCCTTCCTGCGCTGCCCGGAAGCCAAGACCGCGCAGGCCTGGGCCGACGCGCTCGCGCGTACCAAGCCGGAAGATACGGTAATCTCGCGCGCCTTCAGTGGCCGTCCGGGCCGCTCCATCGCGACGACTTACGCACTCGCCGCACTCTCGCCCGAGGCGCCTTCGCCGGCGCCCTATCCCGTGCAGCGCGGGCTGACCGCCGCCATGCGCGAGGCGGCAACGAAAGAGGGCGACGTGCAGCGCATGCAAGCTTGGGCCGGCCAGTCGGCCGCGCTAGCCCGCGCCGAGCCCGCCGAAGATGTCATCAATCGCCTCTGGGACGACGCGCGCAAGCTGCTGGCCTGATACAAAAGGGGATGAGCGATGAGGAGACGCGCGCGCAGCTCGCCGAAATCGAGGAGCGGATCGAGCATCTGCGTGATCTGATCGAAAGCTGCCGCAAGGGCATGCTGGCGTCGCGTGCGGCAATCATTGTGGGCGGCGTGTTCTTTGTCGTTAATCTCGTTGGACTTGTCGGGTCCGCGAGCCTGCTTCTTGCTCTTCTGTCCTTTACCGCGATCATTGCCGGCATCGTCTGGCTCGGAGCGAACAGGACGTCGCGCGAGCAGGCGCTCGCCTCGCTTCAGCTCGCGCAATCGGAATGGCGGGAAGTGACCGACCAGATCGAGATGTCGACCATCGGAGAATAGCGACCGCAATCAGCAGCCCGCGCGCAAGTCCTGCGCAATATGCACGGCCGCCTTTTCCGCGATCATCAGGGTTGGAATGTTGGTATTGGCGCGCGGGATCACCGGCATCACCGAGGCGTCGGCGACATACAATCCGCCGATGCCGCGCACACGCAGCTGCGCATCGACGACGGTGCCCATCGCACAGGTGCCCACCGGATGAAACATCGGCGTGGCGGACGCGAGCACGCATTCATCAAAGGCTGCGTCGCTGCGGAAACCGCTGATGAGGCGACCGCGGCCAATGCCGAGTTTAAGAGCATGGCGGCGTAGCGGACCGCCGTGATCGATCACGGCCGCGAGCAGCGTATTAAGGACGGTCGCCGAGACTCCCGGCGCATTGAGTGCGCGGATCGGCGGGTTAGCCGGCAGCACGAATGTTTCGAGCACCGTGTTGCGCACCGCTTCATCTGCGAGCAGGTCGCGTGCGAAGCGCGTGGCGATCAGCAGCCGCTCGCGATCAAGCGGATCCGACAACAGACGGAAATCCACGTCGAGCGGATGGTGCGCCGCGCGCCCGCGCAACCGCACCGTCCCGCGCGAATACGGCGCATAGAGCGAGGGCCCGATCATGCCGATACGATTGCCATGCGGGCGCCCGCTTGTGCGCGCGATGAAACTGACGAAGAGATCGCCCGCCGGCGCATTCACGAGGCCGGAGGACAGCCGCGCGCCGGCCATGCAATAGAAGCGCTGCGCCGGGTCCTGCCGCGCGCCGGGCCGGATCACCGCGCCGAGATGCGCGAAAACATGGTTCTGCAAATTCTGGCCGACCGACAGATTGGCGAGAATGGGGATGCCGAGCGGGCTCAAATCGCCCGCCGGACCGATACCGGAGCGCAGGAGCAGCGCCGGCGAATGGATCGCACCCGCGGTCAGAATGATGCGGGCAGCGTCGACACGCGTGGTGCGCCCACCGCGGCGCAGAATTTCCGCGCCTGTAATGCGCGAGTCGTGGAAGATCAGCCGGCGTACCTCCGTCCCGGTATGGATCGCGAGATTAGGCCGGCGCCGCACCGCCGCGGTGAGATAGACGTTGGCGCCGCAGGCGCGTGTCGTACCCGCCGTCGTGATCGGCACGGAGGAGACGCCCTCTACCCCCGCCTCAAAGCGCGGAAGAAGTGCAAGTCCGCGTCGCCCGGCGGCTTCAGCGAGCGCTTGATCGAACGCAGGCCATTCGTCGCGCGGGACGCGGAGGATTGGGATCGGCGCGTTCGCGTCCCCTCCCGCCTCGCCGATCTCGCGTTCAAGCTTGCGGAAGAACGGCTCGACCTCGGGATACGCCCAGCCGGGGGCGCCGCGCACCGCCCATCCGTCGTAGTCGTCGGGCAGCCCGCGGAGCGCCCACAGCCCCATGACCGACGAGCCGCCGCCGAGGAGCTTCGCCTGGCTATAGGGCTTCGCCTCGGCCGAGACGGTGCGCGCCTTCAGCTGCGGCCAGAAATAGGCGGGATTGGCATAGGCGCGCGGGAACACGTCGGCGATGTCGGCCGGCAGGTCGTCGGGCGGCAGATCCGGTCCGGCCTCGACGAGCAGGACCTTGCACGACGCAATCTCGCTGAGCCGCGCGGCCAGCACGCACCCTGCCGTGCCGCCGCCGATGATGAGGACGTCGGGGCTTTCCATGTCGCGGTTTGTAGTCCGATGCGGCGGGCGCGGGAACCTGCCGCAGGCGGTTAACAACCCCGACTAAAAAACATGATGACAAAGGCAAAAAAAACCAATTCGCTCGCCGGTGCGCCGCGTCGATGATACGCCAGCGTTGCGCCGAAAAAGCGCATTCAGGGAAGGGCTTCGGCCGGGAGGAGTTTGGATGAAAAAGCTGATCCGTGGGCTTGCGGGTGCGATTGCGCTCGCGGCGGCGCCGCTGTCGATGACGCCGGCCGATGCCCAGCAGCCCGTGAAAATTGGCTTCGGCATGGCGCTCTCCGGCGGTCTCGCGGCCGGCGGCAAGGCGGGGCTGCTCGCCTATCAAATCTGGCAGGAGGAAGTGAACGCGCGCGGCGGTCTGCTCGGACGCAAGGTCGATCTCGTCTATTACGACGACCAGTCGAATCCCGCGACTGTCCCCGGCATTTACACGAAGCTCCTCGACGTCGACAAAGCCGACCTTGTCATGTCCGGCTACGCGACGGTGCCGACCGCGGCGGCGATGCCGATCATCATCCAGCGCAACAAGCTGTTCATGTCTTTGTTCGCGCTCGGCGCGAATAACCAGTTCGATTATCCCCGCTATTTCCAGATCATGCCGAGCGGCCCGGACCCGAAGCCCGCCTTCTCGGAAGGCTTCTTCGCCGCGGCGGCGAAACTCCCTACGAAGCCGAAGACGGTCGCGATGGCCGGCGCCGACGCGGAATTCTCGGTGAACGCGATGGAGGGCGCGCGCGAGAACATCAAGAAGATGGGCTTCCAGATCGTCTATGACAAAACCTATCCGCCGAACACGATCGACTTCACTCCGATCGTGCGCGCGATGAAGGCCACCAATCCCGATCTCTTCTACATCGCGTCCTATCCGCCGGATTCGGCCGGCATGATCAGCGCGGTCAACGAAGTCGGCGTGCAGGCGCAAATGATCGGCGGCAGCATGGTCGGCGTGCAGTTTGCCGCGCTGAAGGGCAAGTTCGGCGCGCTTCTCAACAACTGGACCAATTACGAATATTTCGTTCCGGCGCCGACGATGAAATTCGAAGGCATGGACGAGTTCCTGAAAAAATACCGCGAGCGTGCCGTCCCCGCCGGCGTCGACGCACTCGGTCTTTATATCCCGATATACGCCTATGCCGAGATGCAAATCCTGGAGGCCGCGGTGAAGGCGGTTGGCTCGTTCGACGATGGAAAACTCGCCGACCACATCAGGGCGAATTCCTTCGACACGATCGTGGGGAAAATCAAATTCGGCCGCTACGGCGAATGGGCGCAATCGCGCATTCTGATGGTGCAGTTCCGAGGCTTGGTCGGCAACGATCTCGAGCAGTTCAAGGATCCCGCCCATAGCGTGATCCTGTTCCCCGAGCAGTACAAATCCGGCGACATTCAGGCGCCCTTCGACTCGGCGAAGAACAAGTAGTCGCGCTGCGAAACAAACCTGTCATTCCCGCGAAAGCGGGAATCCAGGGGCCCCCGGACGAGCGTTCTGGATTCCAGATCGCGCTCCGCGTCCGGAATGACAGCCTTGCCGGACTAAGCTCACTACGGGAACAACACCATGCCCGCCTACTGGGTCGCGCGCTCCAAGATCAACGATCCCGTCGCGTACAAGAAATATACCGACCGCGTGCCCGGCATTATCGCGAAATATGGCGGCAGGGTCCTGGCGCGCGGCGGCAAATATCAGGTGATGGAAGGCCCGGAAAAATTCCATCGCTTCGTCGTCATCGAGTTCCCGACATTCGAGCAGGGCGTCGCCTGCTTCACCTCGAAGGAATATGATGAGGCCGCTGCCTTCAGGCGCGGTGGCGCGGGCGAGGTCGAGACGATTATGGTCGAGGGCGGGGAGGCCACGCCGACCTGACCGCCATGTAATCAACTCCGCTTGCGCAGGTGAAAAAAGCTGCCGTCCCAGCTGCGAAGCGGATTGGGATCGGCGGCGATGAGGCTGAGGCCGACCTCTTCTCCGGCGCGGCGCAACCGCTCGCGGCTCACGCTGAAATCTTCCCCGTAAGCGAAATTGAAGATGGCGAGACTGCCCCCGGCCGCGAGGACGCGAGCGGATTCCGTTACATGCCGCTTCGCGAGGCCGGGCCGCGTCGCCACGATGTAGGGAAACGAGTCCACGGCGAGGACGAGATCAAAGCTACTGTCGGCATGATTGCCGAGATCGTCGCCTGACGTTATTGCGAACGCGACATTTGGCAGGTTCACGCAGCGCTCGTGCGCGACGCGGATCATGTTTGTCGATACGTCGATGCCTGTGAACGATCGAACCTCTGCTGCCAGTGCCTGTGCGAATCGGCCGATCCCGCAGCCGATCTCCAACACCCGCGTTTTGCGCGCGATGAGGCCGCAATCGCGAAGGAGAGAGACCAGCTCTGCGGTCGCGTTCCCGAGAAGCTTGGGATCGCCGAGCGAATAGAGCGCCACGCTGGCTGCGGGTGAGAGTTCCACTGCCGCATCGAAAGCCGCCGCCACTGAAGGTCTTACCGCTGCATCCCGATGCTGCGGTTCCCCGTGCAGAATGGCGAGAACATCGCGCATTTTGTCGAATGCTGCCGGGTCAGCGGCCGCGAGATCGCTAACTGCGCGTAGCCGCTCGCTCCCCTCTTCATCTCCGGCCGCCCACCGCTCCGATTCGGCTCGCGACAGCAGCGATGAAATTTTGTCTGCGCTTCCAAGCAGGAGAAACAGCCGCGTGAGAACGATCGGCGCCTCCAGGCCGCCACTCAGCACTGCATCCAGACTGTCCTGCACGCCTGCCGGATGATTGCGCAGCCAGTCAGGAGGCCAGTTCGACATCGCTGAACTGACGCGCGAAGGAAAGGGAGAGAAGCTGCCGGTCTCGCGCGCCCCACGCATATTTGTAAGACTCGGCACCGCGCAGAAAGTCGAACATGTGCGCGCCTTCGGCCGCCGCCGACCGCATGGCATGCCCGATCAGAATTGTTCCGGGACTCTCAAATGCGAATTGTGGATCGAAACCGCCGAAATAGTAACTGGCGCGGCCACGATGCAGAAAACCCAGATAACCGCCGATCAGGCGTTCGTCGCTGACAATGGAATAGGCGCGAACAACACCCTCGCGCGCAAGCGCCGTGAGCGCTTCGATAAAGAAGGGAAGCACGCGCGCGTCCCTGCCTAGACCGTCCCGCCCCAGATGGTGTTGTCGCGCGGAATGAAGCTGCATCAGCGCGGGAACGAATCGCCGCAGCTCCTCGGCGGCAACACCGTTTGTCAGGCATCCGCGCCGGCGGGCACGGTTTTCCGCCGTGCGCAGGTTTTGCCGCTGATGCGCGGGAGCGTTTTCGAGGGGATTGCCGGCAGGACCGAGGGCAAGTTCGGGCGAGGATTGTCCCGTGCTTTTGTTGGCCAAAAAACCCTCGAAAGCCAGTGAAAGCACTGACGCATTCGGCGCAATGTCGGGAAAGCAGATTTCGGTGCAGCCTGGAATACGTCCGATATGCGCTTCCAATGCGCGACGTACGGAATGACCGTTCCCCGCAACGAGAACATCGAGGCAATCGCTGAGCGAAATGCCGAGCGGCAGTACTCGGCGGCTGCCTTCCTCTCTGTATAACGGCGACAAGCCGACGAGGTCTTCGCCATCCCAGAGCGCGATACTGATGAGCTCTCCCGGCGCGAAGTGCCGCCACCATGGAATGAGCCAGTCCGGCGATTGGAAAATCGTCGCCTCAGGCGAGCGCCGCCACAAGGCATGCCAGTCGGCGCGCATACGATCCAGGTCTTCGAGCGTGGTGATCCTCTCGGCGACGATGCTCACGATGCCACCCGCTTAGCACGTCGGAACTGCGAAGTCGCACTGAGTATCTCGTAGATATTGAGGTAGTCGCGTGTCATACGCGCGGCGTTGAAGCGCCCCCGGGCGGCGGTGACGCAATCCACCGCTTGAAGTGAAGTCACACCCTTAATCGCCGCCGCCATTTCATCGAGGTTGTCGACCAGCATCCCAGTGACGCCGTGCTCGGCGATCTCCGCGAGTGCACCCCGCCGGAAGGCGATCACGGGCGTGCCACAGGCCAGGGCTTCCATTGCGACGAGAGAACTCGTTTCCTCAATTAGCGAAGGCACGAGCAGGCATCGCGCCGATTGTAAAAGCTTGCGCTTCTCTTCAAAACCAACTGGACCAATGAAGACGCGCCTCGCATCGAGGCGAGGGCGAATTTGCTCGGCGAAATACCGCTCGTGATCTGCATAGGGAAAGACTTCTCCGGCGATCACGAGATCTGCATCGGCTTTCTTGGCAGCGTCGATCGCGAGATGAATGCCTTTCTCCCCGCAAATGCGTGCCAGAAGAAGCGCGTGCGTGCGGCGTGCCCGCGGGTCCGGCCGAAGCCGCTCGATATCGACGCCATTGCTGATTGGCGCGAGCAGGTTTCGTATGTCGGGGCAGGAGTCATGCTGGCTTCGCGATACGCAATTGAAATACGTGCCGGCGCGACTCGATCTGAGTGCTTTCTCATCGTACAAAGACGGGGCAAGATGCAGCGTGACGAGCACGGGCACGGCTTCCGGCGGGAGATACGCGTCGAAATCGATCCCGTGACAATGAACGACGTCGATCCGAAACTTCGAAATCGCTATGTCGATTGCTTGCCGATGGTTGACGTGCGCAACTGCGCGCGCCTGAGGATCATCCGCCCGGAAAGTTCTCGCTACCGCGATCAGCTCGCCCGCCACTTGCGATCCCTGGCACGCAACGACAATCGAGCGATGTCCGCCACGCGCCAAAGCCTCGTCGCACGCCGCCAGAATCTGCTCGGCGCCGCCAACGCTATCGCGACCGACGGGAGCAAAGGGATAGGCGACCTGCAGGACGGTGAGTGGCATGCCGCTACTCCGCGGCCGCGGAAATGTTCCGGCGCGCGTAGCGCGAAATCATGATCGCGCAAAATTCGGCGAATTCTTCCGGCACGAGCGGCGCGCTCGTGTGATGCGGCGCGATGCCGCGATGCTCGGGCGTGAAGCAGAAGGTGACGGTGACATTGAAATCGGCAAGCGACTCCATCTGACGATCGAACCAGTCGAGTGCGCCCGGCCGGAAATAATCGGCCCAGGAGAGGCCGGTGCGGAGATAGGTGACGCCGAGTTCCTTCATCATCGCGATGGAGGAATCGAGTCGCGGATCCTCGAAATGAAACCACTGGCACAGGCCCAGTTGCGGCGTGAAGCGCCGGAACGTGTCGAACGCAGCTTTGCGGGAACCATCCTCGCGCGCGAGGCCCATATGGAAGTGGCGATAATAGGAAGAGCCCTCGGCCTCCTTGTGCCGGGTCGTTGCGCCCCAGGCCTGCGGCAAATCGCAAAGCGAGTACCAGTGAATGCGCGGCACGCAGCCGATGAGGAGTTCTGCCGTTCGCGCCAAACCCCAATCCTGCACTTCCTCAGCCCCGAAACTCGACACGCCCACTTCGGAGACCCAGATGGGCTTATCGGTGACCGCGCGGATTTCATCAATTTTCCTCGGCCAGTCTTTCAGCGGCCAGAGATTCCAGTCGAGCGGAAAGCCGTGAACGGCCACCACGTCGATCTCGTCAAGCGCGCCTTTGCCAGCAAGATTTTGCACGAAGAGCGGATCGATCGGCGACATGCCGCCAAGCACGCGGGGAATGCCCGGATTTGATTTGCGGATCGCAGCGGCCGCGTGCCGCGTCATCTCGGCGAGCTTATCCCAGCCCGGGTCGATCTCGGGATCCCAATGCGATTTGTTGTTCGGCTCGTTCCAGATCATCGCCGCTTCGATCATCGCGCGGCCCCCCTCGGTGGATAGACGGCAGCACCGCTCGGCTGCTCTCCGTAGCGGCAGATATAGACCTCCTCTTCCGGATGCGCCTGGATTATAAAGCCGGAACTGCGCAGCATGGCTTCGGCGGCGGCACGATTCGGCACGAACCAGTTGGTGGGATCGTGCGCGTAGCGCTTCTCGATGAAGTGCAGCTTCGGATAATCCAGCAGATCAAAGATACCCGTTTCGGTGAAGGGATAATCGTCGGCGAGTTCGGCAACATTCTTGCTGCCGCGTTGCATCGACTGGAAGATCAGCATGTCGCCCGCGACGTGCGCGCGGATCAGGTCGAGCGCGAGAAGCGGATGGCGCAGATGATAGAGCACGCCCATGAAGATCACGACATCGAAACGCTCGCCGAGAAGGGCGACGTCGTAGACAGAGAGCTGCTGCAGCTCGATGTCGAGCCCCAGCACGTCCGCTGCAAATCGCGCCTGCGCGAGGTAATCGGGATCGTGATCGATGCCGACGACACGGCGCGCGCCGCGACGCTTCATCTCGATCGAATAGAACCCGCCGTTGCAGCCGATATCGAGCACAGTTTTGCCGGAGAGATCGGCCGGAAGCGCTGCTGAGAAGCGGTTCCACTTAACGGCGGGGTAGTCACCGAGCGGGTGATCCGGGGCGGTCCACACGCCGTTCAGGTTTATGTTGTGGAACCACGGCCCGAGCGCTTTGATCCGCTCGCTCGTCCGGTCGCGATCCAGGACCCGACTAACGGTCGCGCTCACCGCCCTGCTCCGGCATCTGCAAGTAGTTTCTCGACGAACTTCGCATCGCGCCCGCGTGGGGCCGCGTCCGTTCCCATCCGCTCAAGTAGCTGGATCGCCGCGCGATAGCCGCCAAGCGTTCCCACGTCGACATAGTCGGTACCCGATTTCACGGCATGCGCGAAACCCCCGCCCGCGAGATACGCGTTGATCAGCGTGCCGAAATACTCGTCCTTTTCCGCGCGCTCCCGCCAAAGCCGCTGCAGAGCGTGCAGAGTACCTCCCGGCATCTTGAATGCGCCCCATATCCAATGCGAACGCGGGTGCAAGGCCTTCACCTCTATCGTCTGCACACGGCCGTCAGAATCGGTTGACACAGCATCAAACACCTCCGGATTTTTTACCGGAAACAGCAGCAGCGACAGCCGGTCATTCGCAAGGTCACTGAGCGCATGATCGGGAAACCAGATCGTATCCGGCAGTCCAACGACCACCCCCTCGTCCGCGGCGACGAGCGGCGCCGCACGAAACAGCGCATCGCATAATCCGGCTGGTTGCGGCTGCACGACATACGCGATCGCGGCGCCAGCGTAGCTCGCGCCGAAATATTCCATGATGTCGGATTTCCCGGGCGAAATCACGAAGCAGATCTTGTCGGCGCCGGCGAGCACCATGCGCTCCAGGAGATATTCGCTCACCGCACACGGCCGCTCGATTCCGGATTCGAGACGGCTGCCGACCGGAAGCAGCTCCTTCGAAAAGGCAAGCGGCTGAATGCGGCTCCCCTTGCCTGCCGCCGGGACAATCCCCCACATTTTTACGCACTCTCCGCATGTGCGAGGCGCGGCGCCGGAGCCGCACGCGCGGCGCTGACATGGCGCTCGAATTCGGCGAGCCGCACCGCGCTCGTGTGCTCGGAAAGAACGCGGTCGCGTGCGGCGCGCCCGATCCGCTGCTTCGCCGCATCGTCAAGATCGAGCGCCGCGAGCGCGTCATCCGTCGTTCTGACGACCAGAGTTTCCGCGTCGGGCGCGAGGAAATGATCGAGCCCCTCCCACCAGTCGGAGACGATCGGCGTGCCGCAGGCGGCGGCTTCGAACAGACGGCCCGAGGGACACCATCCGTTCGCCGCCATGTCCGCGCGCGTGATGTTCAGGGTCAGCGCTGACGAGGAAAAGAATGCCGAATGTTCAGACGGCGGCAGGTGACGCACGAAATAGATGTTGCTGGTCCACGGGAAATCGAGCGGATATTGCGCACCGGCGATCATGAACCTGCTTTGCGGACGCGCGCGCGCCGGCTCCACGAAAAAGGCATTCAGCGCATCCTGCCGGTCGGCAGCATAGGTGCCGAGATAGGAGAAATCGCTTTGGTATTGCGGGCAGAGCGCCGTCCGATGGTGCTGGTCGGGATCGACATGCCCATAAAGCGGCATGACGCGGCGAGCACCAAGCTCAGTGCGAAGCGTGTCGAGCACGGGTCCGCCGGTGAAACTGAGGACGAGGTCGAAATCGGCAAGCTTGCGCGGCCCGATATAGGTTGTCTCCTCGCCCCGCGCGAGCTTCGCCAGCGTCACCGGCGTATCGAGATCGTAGAAGACCGAGATAGCGCGCGCGGAATCACAAACGAGCGCACTCGCCGCGACTCCGTCCGGGCAGTAGGAGGAAACGATCGCAACGTCGGCGTCAGAGATGGCGCGCGCCGCGTCACCACGGACGCTTTCCCAATCCTCATAGAGGATCGTCTCGTCGTATTGCGGATAAGGGTCGCGGTTCACGGCGTAGTAATTCGTGTCGCGTTCGAAGAACATGAACTTGTGACCGTGCAGCGCGCAGGCATGCGCAAATCCGCGCCACAGCGTTGCGTGCCCATTGCCCCAGGATGACGAAATCGTCAGACCGAATACGACGATTTTCATGTGCAGGTCTCGTTCAGCGACACGAGCCTGGCGCCCCAATCGCCGATGACCATGGTCGAGATCGAACCAGGTGCGATCTCGATGCGTGAAAACAGGTCGAGCGACAGTCCGATGTGGAAGAGAATGGCCGCCTTGATCACATCGGAATGGCTGACGAGGATGAGGCGTGCACTTTGGTACAGGCGCCGCAGAGATTCGATGTACCGGGTAACGCGGGCCTGTACCTCGATCATCATTTCGCCGCCGGGGAGGCGGGTCACGGCGCGGGCGTCGTTCCAATCCTTCCAGCGCGAGTCCTTATGCAGCTCATCGAACGCTTTGCCCGTCCATTCGCCGCAATCGATCTCCTGCAACGCGTCAGCGTTCTCGACCGGGCAGCCGGTCTCCTCGCCGATAATGTCAGCAGTGCCGCGCGTGCGCTCAAGCGGACTCGTCAGAATGCGCAGCGGTCGCAGGGCGGCAAGGCGGCGGCCGGCGGCGCGCGCCTGCTCTTGGCCCGTCGCATTCAACACTACGCCCGGCATCCGGCCGCACAATGTACGATCGACCCGGTCGTGCTCACCGTGACGGACAAGATGAAACGTGGTGCTCACCGCCCGTCCTCATCCACACCATCGATGAACCGCTCGACGCGATTACGCGCTTCATCGTCGCTGAACTGGATTGGCGGCGACTTCATGAAGTAACTTGACGGCCCGGTCAGTGCGCCGCCGATGCCGCGCTCGAGCGCGAGCTTGGCGCATCGTACCGCATCGATCACGACACCGGCAGAATTCGGCGAGTCGCAGACTTCGAGCTTCAGTTCTATGTTGAGTGGAACGCCGCCGAATGTGGTACCCTCAAGCCGGATGAAAGCAAGTTTGCGGTCTTCCAGCCAGGGTACGTAGTCGCTGGGGCCGACATGGATGTTTTCCGGGGCAATCGGGATGTCGAACTGGCTTGTTACCGATTGGGTCTTGGAAATCTTTTTGGATTCCAGACGGCTGCGTTCCAGCATGTTCAGGAAGTCGGCATTGCCGCCGACATTAAGCTGATAGGTCCGATCGATCTGCACGCCGCGCGTCTTGAAAAGATTGGCGAGAACGCGATGGACGATCGTTGCGCCGACCTGGCTCTTGATGTCATCGCCGATGATCGGCAGGCGCCGCTCTTCGAAGCGGGCACGCCATTTCGGTTCGGAGGCGATGAACACGGGAATGCAGTTCACGAAAGCGCAGCCCGCCTCCAGCGCCTGTTCGGCATAAAACTCCGTCGCCTTCTGCGAGCCGACGGGCAGATAGGACACGACGATCTCGGTCCCGCTCTCCCGGAGCGTGCGTCGCACGTCAATTGGATCGGACTCGGCCTCCTCGACGCGTCCGCGCAAATAGGTGCCAAGCCCGTCGAGGGTCGGACCTCGGCAAACCCTTATCCCCGTCGGCTTCGGCGCCGCAAACCGATGCGCATTATTCGGCGGCGCAAAGACCGCGTCGGCAACGTCGCTGCCGACCTTCGTCTTGTTGATGTCGAAGGCGGAGCTGAGCTCGATGTCGCCGATGTGATAGCCTCCGAGCTCCACATTCATCAGCCCGGGAACTGGGACGTTGCTGCGCGCTTCGGCATAATGGGTGAGTCCCTGCACGAAAGAAGACGCGCAATTGCCGACGCCGACGATCCCAACCCTGAGCTTGCGCGAACTCACGCGACACTCTCCCCGAATTCAGCGGGCACCCGCCATGCATGTTCCGGCCGCGGGGACAGCAGATAATGCTCAAGCTCACGCGCACGATGTTCGCCCGTGTGCTCGTTGAGCACGCGCTGACGGTAGGCCTTGGCGGTGGCCCGGCGGGTTGCTTCCGGCCTATCGAGGGCCGCGAGCACATCGCCGGCGTCTTTGCAGATGATGATCTCCCGCCCCGGTTCGAACAGGATTTCGAGACCATGCCAACCATCCGACAGAACTGGACATCCGCAGGCACCCGCCTCGAACAGGCGCACGCTTGGGCTATGGCCGGCCTCGATCATATCGCGGCGCGTCACGTTGAGGGTGAAGCGCGAGGCCGCATAGAATGCCGGGTGATCGTCGGGCGAGACATGGTCGAGGCGCTCGACATTATCCGGCCAGGCAATGTCGTCCGGGTATTGCGGCCCCGCGACGGCGAATTTCATCTGCGGCCGTTTACGCGCCGTTTCGATGAGAAGCCGCGTTAAGGTCGGTTGGCGGTCGGCACTGTACGTGCCGATATAGCTCAGATCCCATCGCCGTTTCGCGGCAAGCGGCCGGTACAGCGTTTCATCAACCGAGCAATAGAGTGGGACCGCGCGCTTGAGACCGTAGCGCTTTTCGATCCGTTTTAGAAACGGTCCGCCGGTAAAAGAGAGATAGAGATCAAATCCAGGCATCACTTCGGGCGCGAGATAGTCGCACTCGCCTTTCGCGAGCTTCGCCATCGTGACCGGCGTGTCGATGTCATAGAAGGCCGTCACACCCCCCCCGCGGGCGCATAGCTTTTCGGCAAGAGCAACGCCGTCGCGCACGAACGAGCCCAGGATGACGGCATCCGCCCGTTCGATGATTGCTTCGAAACGTGCGAGATCCTTCTGGCGGTTGTAGACGACGAGACGGCAAAAATCCGGTTCGGCAAGATCCCGATTGTCGGCGTACCAGGATTCATCGCGTTCAAAGAATGTGATGTCGTGACCACGCGCCGCAAATGCCTTTAACAGCGCACGATAGGTCGTCGCGTGGCCATTGCCCCACGAGGAGGATAAGGTCAGGCCAAAGACAACCAGCCTCACAGCACTCCCTCCACCGTCGCCCGTTTTGGAATCCTGCTCTCTTCTGTCCGCCCGCCCGCGCGAAGTTTGCGGAAGAACGCATCGACCTCCGCACCGCGATGGGCATAAGTGTGCTCACGCAAAATTCGCGCGAGCGCACGCCTGCCGATCTCTGCGGCGCGGCCCGGCGTCAGCTCGCCTATTAAAGCAGCGACATCCCTGCCATCGCGCGCAACAAGAATCTCCTTGCCGGGTTGAAGAAATAATTCCACGCCCTCCCAGGCATCGGTCACGATGCAGGCCGCGGCGCCGGCCGCTTCGAACACGCGGGTCGCCGGCGAATAACCCAGGCTCGCCATGCTGTCGCGTGCGACGTTCAGCACCGCGATAGGGGTTGCATTGAAAACGTTGTGATCGCGCGTCGGCACATGTCCGATATAGCGCACGTTTGTCGCTTTCCGCTTGTCTTCCCATCCGGCGCCGCCGAGAAGGAAGGAACGCTCCGGCAGCTGCTCTGCGGCGCTCAGAAAGAATTCTTCGACGCGCCGTTCGCGATCCGGAAGTCGATTCGCGAGAAACGCCAGATCGCACCTGAATTTGTCATCGGGCGGCACGGGATGGTGCGTGTCGGGGTCGAGTGCGTTGTAGATTGGCCGGCAGTTGCGCGCGCCCAACGACCGGTACGCCGCGACAATCGGCGGGCCACCGCCATATGTCAGCACTGTCTCCAGGTCTGGCAGCGCCTTATGAAGCGGATGATCCGGGTCACCGCGCAATTCGGCGACGGTCGCCGCCGCATCGACGTCCCAGAAGATTCGAATTGCATCGGCTCGTGCCGCGTCCATGACGCTTTCGAGCAATTCATTGTCGAAGACGCCGACGCCGCTCGCCTTGACGACAATGTCGGCCTCCGCCGCACGCGCGGCGACTTCTTTCATGTGCTCGATCGTCGCGGGATAGACAACGACACGGCACCAGTCCGGCGGATCGATGTCACGATGCGCCTGCCGGTCGTAAGCGTCGGGTTCGTAGAAGGTAACATCATAGCCGCGCCCCGCAAGGTCGCGGATGATGCCGCGGTAGTAAGTTGCGGCGCCGTTCCAGTACGACGAGACGAGGCTCGAACCGTAGAAGGCAATCTTCATGCGACCGCCTCCAACTGGCGCGCACCTTTGAGACGCGTGACGATCGACACGAGCTCCTTTACGCGATGGGCGCATGTGTGCCGCGCGCGAATCCTCGCGAGACCGTTTGCGGCAAGCTCCTGGCGCAGCTCCCTGTCGTGTGCGAGCGCGCGGAGGTGTTTCGTCATTGCCTCGCCGTCACGCGCGACGAGATAATCCTCGCCCGGACGGAACAGGTGCTCGCAATCCTCCCAGGGTGAGCAAACCAGCGGAATGCCGCAGGCAAGCGCTTCGAAGACGCGAATGGTCGGGATCCCAGCCAGCGAGGTCACGTAGAAGCGCCGTGGAACGTGCACCGTTGCAATGTGGCGGGCGAAGACCTCAGGCGCGCGCGCATTCGGCAGAAAGCCGCGATAGTGCGCGCCGGCATTGCGGATCAAATCGAGTGCCCCTGCCGGGTACCGGACGCCGTAGATATCGAGCGGCAGGCCGGCGGCTCGCGCCGGCTCAAGCAAAAAGTGCTGCAGTTCGGCGGAGCGTTCGCCGTCGCCCCAATTGCCGATCCAGGCGATCCGCTCGCGCTCGTGCTCATGTGCCGGCGGATGGAAATGCCTGATGTCCGCGGCTTCGTGCCAAGCGAAAGCGCGGTCGCCCCAGCCCCATTCGCGGTAGACATCGGCGAGCACTTCGCCGAAGGCCAGGACGCCGTCGTAGCCGCTAAGATCATAGCGTTGCATCGCCGCGGGATCGCTGACCGCGCGATGGTGCGTGTCATGGAACAGGAGCTGGAACGCGCTCCGGTCTTTCCGCAAACGCCCTAGCGCGGCAACAACCCATTCCTCGTTCCATTCGTGCACGATCGCGACGTCGGCGGAGTCGGTCGCGCGTGCGAGATCGATGTCGCGCGAATAGGTCTGCGACTTCAGTTCCGGATAAGCCGCTGCGTACGCCGCGAGTGCGTCCTCGCCGGCATCGGCCAGGAGGTTGCTCCGGCTCCAGCTTCCCTCCGGCTCATAAACCGCGACCTCATGGCCGGCGGCGATCAGCTCACGGATGACGCCGCGCAGGAAATGCGCGTTGCCGTGGTTCCAGCACGACGCGAGCGAGTGGGTGAAATAAACGAATTTCATGATGCCCGCCGCTGCGGTTCGGCGCGAAGCGAGCGGATGAGCGCCGCGAGCGCGTCGGCCGACTTATCGATCGTGTAATGCGCGGCTCGCCGTTCGGCGGCGGTGGCAAGGCGCGTGCGCAGCGCCGTATCCGACATGAGGTTGTTCAGCGCGTCAGCGATGGCGCGATCATCCGAGGGTGCCACAAATACGGCCGCGCCGTCCCACAATTCGCGGAAGGTCGGGATGTCGGCGAGGAGGAGCGCGCAGCCCGCTTGCGCCGCCTCCAGCACCGCGAGACCGAAGGGTTCGTAGAGTGCTGCCGACACGAACACCGCGGAGCGGGACATCATGTCCCTCAGCGCAGGGGGATCGAGAGTGCCCAGCCAATCGAGCCGATCGAGTTGCACGGCCGCGCCGTTGGGTCCCTGCAGCGGCCCCGCCGCACAAATGCTCAGAGGCAAGCGCCCCGCCGCGCGATCCAGCACCGCAACATTCTTGCCCTCGTCCCACAATCTTCCCGCAGTCAGGATCGGAATGTCTCGCGTCGCGGCGCTCCCCCGATCAGACGGCGATCTTCCGTTGTGAATGACGGCAGGCATATGCGGCAGCGCGTAAATTCGCCGCGCCTGCCGCGCCAGCGCCTGTGAGGGGGCGATCGCCATATCGACGCGGTTCAGACCTGCGCGCGTCAGCTTCGCCCGCCAGTCGAGATCGGCAGGCAGCGCGATGTCCCCGTGAACCCCCTCCCACCATGTCGCCACACAGGAATGCAAAACGCCGATCGCCGGCACGGCAAACGAGGCACTGGCCGCGAGCGCCGGCGCGTTCAGTTGTACAAGATCGGCGCCGACCCGCCTCGCCAAATGCGCGATCTGCTCGCCAGCATGCGTAACCTCTGAGGCATCCGCTGCCGTCCAGTCGAGCGGCAAGCCGGTAAGCTCGATGTGCAAACCGGCAATCGCTTGCGCTTCGCGCAGGGCCAGATCACCCGGCCTATCGCCCAAAAGGGCAAGCGTCGTTGATATCCCGCGTGCGCTCAGTGCGCGCACCGTCTCGAGCGCATATGTCCAGATACCGCCCGCGGCATCTGCCGTCATCAGGATGTGGATGTCACGCATTCCCGCCGATCCGAATCTTGCAGACGTGCGCTTGCGTGAGCGCCTTCACGACAGCATTCCGACCGTTCGTGCAGGCCGCCGCACCGATGTCTTCCGTTCGGAAATCCAGGTGATGAGCTCGGCGACACCCTGCTCCCAACTCCTCGGCGCAGGCAGTTCGAACTGATCCGTAATCGCGCGCGTATCGCTGACGTAATAACGCTGGTCGCCGGCGCGCCAGTCGGCGAACTCGATGCTCACCGGCCGGCCGAGCCGCGACTCGATGAAGCGCAGAATGCGCTTCAGACTGACGGCGTTCGCCGGACCGCCGCCGAGATTGAAGGCGCTGCCGGCGACGCGCCCGATGTTGCGCCAACCGGCGAGATAGGCGTCGACGGCGTCCGAGACGTGCAAAACGTCGCGCACCTGACAGCCGTCACCGTAAATCGTGATGGGCTCGTCAGCGAGCGCGCGATAAACGAAATGCGCGACCCAGCCCTGGTCTTCCGTTCCCATCTGATGCGGGCCGTAAATGCAGCTCATCCGCAGGACCGCCGTCAGCAGATCGAAACTGCGCGCGTAATCCAGAACGTACTGATCCGCCGCTCCCTTGGAGCAGCCATAGGGGGTGTGGAAGTCGAGCGGCCGATGCTCGTCGACCCCGTGAGCGCGCAGGCGCGGCTCTTTTGGCAAATAGCGCTCGGCGTCGCATTGAAGCTCGATGTCGCTTAAATTGCCGTAGACCTTGTTGGTGCTCGCAAACAGCAGCGGTGCGCGCGGATTGTTGAGGCGCAGCGATTCCAGCAGCGAGATCGTGCCGCCGACATTCACGTCGAAATCGAAACGCGGCTCGAGGAGACTTGTGGTGACGGCAACTTGTGCCGCAAAATGGAAAACGGCCCGGCAATCGCGGACCGCTTCACCCACCGCTGCACGATCCCTGACATCGCAACAGGCAAACGAGATTTTATCGGCGTGACTACTCTTCAGCCATTCGAGATTATTCTCCGCGCCGGGGCGTGCGAGCGAGTCGAAGACCAGCACCGAATAGCCTTCGCGGGCGAGCCGGTCGGCGAGATTGACGCCGATGAAACCGGCGCCGCCGGTCACAAGAACGGGACGCGTGCTCAGCAGCGAGGGTGCGGCGGGAGTCACGCGACGAGCCCTCTCGCTTCGAGTTCACGGCGCGCCTGATCGACGCGATCATGCGCCGTCTGGCTGGCGACCCAATCTGCGAGTTCGGCGAGTCCCGCGCCAAAATCCTGTTTCGCGACGAAGCCGATTTCCTGCTCGGCCCTGCCGACAGCGGCGAAGCAATGCCGGATATCGCCGGCGCGAAGCTTGCCGGTGATTTCGGGAGGGAGATTCTCGCGGTTCATCGCCTGCGCCAAACCGCGCGCCACGTCCTCGACACTTAGCGATCGGCCGCTGCCGATATTGAACACTTTGCCGACGGCGCCTGGATGTTCGAGCGCGATCAGGAATGCGCGGCCGACGTCCTTGACATGTACGAAGTCGCGGCGCTGCTGGCCGTCCTCGAAAACCATCGGACGCTCGCCATTGAGGAGACGCGAGGCGAAAATCGCAAGCACGCCGGTGTAGGGATTGGAGAGCGCCTGACCCGGCCCATAGACGTTGAAAAGCCGAAGTGCCGCGGCCTCGATTCCATAAGCCGGCGCGACGGTCAGCGTCAGCCGCTCCTGCACATACTTGGTCAGTGCGTAAACGGAGGTAAGCGCCGGCCGTTTCCATTCCGGCGTCGGGACAGCAAACAGCGGTCGCCCATTGCGATCGAGCGGATCGTAGGATTGTCCGGCGCGGCGTATGCCGCGTTCGGCATCTTCAATGACGTCGCCATTTTCGGTGCGATAGAGACCCTCTCCGTAGATGCTCATCGATGATGCGGTGACGACGCGCCGCACCGGACGATCGATCAGCGCCTGGAAGAGAGCCGCAGTCGCGAGATCGTTGCCGCCGACATAGCGCTCGATCTCGTACATGCTTTGGCCGACACCGACCTCGGCAGCGAGATGAATGACGCTGTCGGCCCGCGACAGCGCGCGCGCGAGAAGATCGGGATCGCGGAGGTCGCCGGTAAGGAGCTCGGCGTCTTTCCAGATATCGAGCTTTGCGGGCGCGCGCCCATGGACCTGTTCGACGAAGGCATCTAGGACACGAACGCGGTTGCCACGCTCAAGTGCTTCCTTGACCACCTGGCGGCCGATGAACCCAGCGCCGCCGGTGACGAGAATGGTCTCACTCATGGGCCGGCCAGGCGCGATTTATAACAAATGATAAGTCCGAGCCTTCGTCGCAGGCAATCTGGTCCAGACGGAGCGGTGCCGCTCCGCCAGAATTCCCCAATTCAGCGCGCTGCATCCCACCTCATCCAGGAAAGTTTCGAATTTGGAGCAGATTTGCCATTGAATACCGATAGATACCCAAGGCTGCCCATCCCGAAACGGTCAGCATCTACAAAGGTTGCAGTCTAGCTCGCGCTTAGCGGAGGCTCTTTAACTTTTGATACGTGCTTAGGCGGCGGGTGGTTAGCTTGTGATAATCAGCCGACGGTCCTGGCCTCTCGCAGCAAACGGATCTCGTGGTCCGTAAATCCATGTTTTCTCAGAATGGCGTCGGTTTCATCGCCTGTATCCTGTGCAGCGCGAACATCTCCCCTGCCTGCATCCCGAAAGCGCGGCGCAGTACCCGGCCGCGGATGCTCTCCAGTATGATCGAATGTATTTCGCGAGGCCATGTGCGGGTGGCTCGGCGCCTCTTCCAGAGTGAGTACGGGAGTGACGCAGGAGTCGGTACCTTCAAGCATCGTACACCACTCCGCGCGCGTGCGGGTTTTGAAGATGGCGCTCATCCTGGCGCGCAATGCAGGCCAGTGTTCGCGATCGTGCTGGCGTCCGACATCTTCTTCATCGAGGCCGATCCGGCGCGCCAGTTCCTGAAAGAACTTCGACTCGATTGCGCCCACGGCGAGATAAAGGCCGTCGCCGGTTTCATAAGTATCATACCACGGTGCCCCGCCATCAAGAATGTTGTCGCCGCGCTCTTCGTGCCAGCGCCCCGAAGCCTTCAGACTGTAGAAGAGCGTCATGAGTGACGCTGCACCGTCGACCATCGCCGCATCAATAATGTCGCCGCGGCCGGTTGCACGCGCGCTGATGATTCCCGCGAGAATTCCGATCGCGAGATAAAGCGATCCGCCGCCGTAGTCGCCGATCAGATTGAGCGGCGGCACCGGTTTGCGGCCGCGCTCGCCGATGCTCGCCAGCGCCCCGGTCAGCGCGATGTAGTTGATATCGTGCCCGGCTGCCTGCGAAAGCGGCCCCTCCTGGCCGAATCCCGTCATGCGGCCGTAAACGAGCCGCGGATTGCGGTTGAGACAAATGTCGGGGCCGAGCCCCAGCCGCTCCATCACCTTTGGACGAAACCCCTCGATCAGCGCGTCGGCACCATCTACTAGCTTGAGAACGATTTCGATTGCCTGCGGCTGTTTCAGATCGAGTGCGATGGAGCGGCGATTGCGGCCGACAAAGTCGGTGCTCTTCGTGGAGGGCACGCCGAGATCGCTGCCGCCGATCCGATCGATGCGGATCACGTCTGCGCCCATGTCTGCGAGCAGCATGGCGCAGAACGGGCCGGGACCGATGCCCGCCATTTCGATGATCGTCACGCCGCCTAACGGTCCCAAAGCAAAACTCCGCTTTCCTCACGCGTTGTTGAATTCTCTTTGCAGAACCTCGGCAAAAGCCGTGGCCAAAGATTCATCCCGGATTTGATGTTGCGCGAAGGCTTCGCGTATCATCGCGGGTGAAGCGGAATTGGCGAGCGCCACCTCCCGCAGGGCGGCGTCCGGCACCACGCTTGCGGGAGAACATCGCCGCCGCTGCGCAATTGAGAGGCGCACAGACTTCATCCGCAGCAGCGCTCTCTGTTGTGCGACCGTTAGTCCGAGCGAGCGTTCGGGCCGTGTGTCCCGAACTGGATTTGGTTCGGTACCTGTGAGTGCAAGCTCGTCCTGCGCCGGCGTGCGCGCAGCGATAACGGAGTTGATCAGCTTTTCGGTCTTTGCGCGGGCGTAAGCGGCACCCGCCAGCGGCAGTCGTGCCGCACGGCGCAAGTGGACGAAGCCTTTCCGGCAATTATCGCATCTGCCGCAAGGCACACCATTATCGCCCAGTGCACGCAGTAGCATCTGTTGCCGGCAAGATGGCGCGCGGCAGAATTCCTCGATTAGCGCAAGTTTTGTTGCTGCTTCATGCTGGCGATCGGGGTCTGCGATAGTCGCGAGCTGCAGCCGGCGCGCTTCGAAATCCCGCGGCTCGTATAAAAGCAGCGTCTCGGCCGGCAGACCGTCCCGGCCTGCGCGGCCGGTCTCCTGATAGTAAGTCTCCAGCGATGACGGCAGATCGGCGTGGCAGATGAAGCGCACATCGGCTTTGTCGATGCCCATGCCGAAGGCGATCGTCGCCACCATGACGACGCCCCTGTCGGAGATGAACTCATCCTGGTGTGCGTGCCGCGTGCCGCCGTCGAGGCCCGCGTGGTACGAAAGCGCATTGCAGCCGGCGTCGCGCAATTGCCGGGCAAGGCGATCCGTCTTCTCGCGCGTGGCGCAGTAGACGATCCCGGATTGGCCGCGATGGTCGGCGAGAAAAAGCTGAATCGGCCGTAAGCCTGCGCGGCGCCGCTCGACACGATGCGCCAGGTTCGAGCGCTCAAACGAGCCGGCGAAAACACGCGGCGGCGAACCGAACAAGTTCTCGATGATTTCCGCTCGCGTCGGCGGCGCGGCCGTCGCCGTCACCGCGACGATCTGCCGGATGCCGATCGCGTCGGCGGCTTTGCGCAAGTCGCGATATTCAGGGCGGAAGTCATGTCCCCAATGCGCGATGCAATGCGCTTCATCGACCGCCATGATCTGCGGGCGCGCAGCGCGCAATGCTGCAATCATTGCCGGCTGGTCGAGGCGCTCGGGAGCGACGTAGAGAAGCTTCAGGCTGCCGCTTCTGAGCCGGGCGAGAACTTCGGCCGTTTCGTGCGGCTCGGCCGCCGAATGCAGCGTCGCGGCGGGAATTCCGAGGGCGACGAGACCATGCACCTGGTCGCGCATAAGAGAGACGAGCGGCGAGACAATCAAAGTGAGTGAGGGCAGAAGCAGGGCCGGCAGTTGATAAAGCAGCGATTTGCCGGAACCGGTTGGGAGGACCGCAAGAATGTCGCTGCCATCGAGAATGGCGCTGACGATCTCTGCCTGACCTGGCCGGAAATCGGTGTGGCCGAAGCGGTCGCGCAGAACGGCTCGCGCTCCCTCCAAACCTGCCACGCGGCACTCCTTTATCGGTCCACGGACGAGCCTAGCACCGCGCGGAGCGTTGCACGAGATGGATCATCCGGCACGGCGGAGCGACAGGCCGATCGCGGGATTGTAGGCGAGGATCGCACCCGTCATGAAGACGATGCCGCAGCCGACCACGATTGCGAACGCCGGCAGATTGAGCTGCTGATACAAGGCGAAGCGGATCAGCTCGACCGCATGCGTGAACGGATTGGCCTGGCACAGATAATAGAGCCAGGGGCTCGATTCCTGCACGCGCCATAGCGGATAAAGTGCGGACGAGGCAAAGAACATGGGGAAGATAACGAAGTTCATGACGCCGGCGAAATTTTCGAGCTGTTTAATGAGCGACGAGAGCAGCAGGCCGAACGAGCCGAGCATCAGCCCGACGAGAATGAGCGCCGGTAGTACAGTCAGATAACCCCAGGGCGTCGGCGGCTCGATCTCCCAGAAATAGGCGATGACGAGATAGGCGTAGACCTGCAAAAGCGACACCGCCGTGCCGGCAATGAGCTTCGATGAGAGAAGAAACCAGCGCGGCATCGGGCTGACGAGCAGCGTGCGCATGTTGCCCATCTCGCGGTCATAAACCATCGACAGCGAAGACTGCATACCGTTGAAAAGCTGGATCATCGCGATCAGGCCCGGCGTGATGTAGACCTCATAGAGAACGTAAGTCTCGTAAGGCGGGATGATCGAGACGCCGAGCACCTGGCGAAAGCCCGCGGCGAAGATGAACAGCCAGACGAGTGGGCGAACCAGCGCGGAGACGAAGCGCTCGCGCTGATGCAGGAAGCGCAACGCCTCACGCCAGACGATGCCGGCCATGCAGATTGCGTAGCGATGCAGGCCGAAATGCGAAACGATTGCGCCGCTGCGTTGAGCCGTTGAGGAAGTGCTCATGCCTCGACCTCGCCCGGCGCCGCGGCGATGATGACCTCGAACGCCGCGCCGACATTGGCGGCATCCGCGCGCCCGACGAGATCGCCCGCGATGCCCTTGGCGAGCACGCGGCCGCGATGCAGGATTATGAGATCATCGCCGCAATCGACCTCGTCGATCAGATGCGTCGTCCACAGAACGCCGATATTTTCCTGCGCGACGAGCTCCCGCACATATCTGATGATGCCCTTGCGCGCATTCACATCGAGGCCGACGGTCGGCTCGTCGAGGAGCAATAGCGAGGGCCGGTGCAGCAGCGCACGAGCGATTTCGATGCGCCGCATCTGGCCGCCGGAGAGCACGCGCGCCTTGTCATGGGCGCGTTCCAGCATTTCGGTCCGCGCCAAAGTCGCGCCGGCGAGTTCTCTCCCCTCGCGCGCAGCAATGCCGTGCAGGGAGGCGTGGTAGAGCAGGTTCTGCATGACGGTGAGATCGAGATCGAGCGTGCGCGCCTGGAACACGACACCGAGCCGGCTCAGCGCCTGCGCAGACTCACGGGCGACGTCGAAGCCAAGCACGGAAATCGATCCATGCTGCGCCGCGTAAAGCCGCGTGATCAGCGAGAACAGCGTCGTCTTGCCGGCGCCGTTCAGGCCAAGCAGCACGGCGAAGGCGCCCTGCCGCACATCGAAGCTGACATCATCGAGCGCGCGCCGTTCGCGATAGGAATGGCTGATGTTCTGAATCGACAGGGCTGCGATGGGTGTCGCGGCATCTGCCTGCGAGATGCGCGCCACTTGCGAGAAGGTCATTGCGGCGACACGGCAACGCCCCAGGGAAAGGAGCCGACCGGAATCGATTTCACCACCTTCAGTCCCGCGACGTCGATCACCGACACGTCGTTGGAAACGCCGTTTGTCGAAAGCAGGTATTTTTCGTCCGGCGTAAAGGCGAGCTGCCAGACGCGCTGTCCGACAAGCAGGTATTTCGTCACCTGCTTGCTTGCCGTGTCGATTACCGCCACGCGATTTGCCGGCCCGAGCGCCGCGAACGCGGTCCTGCCGTCGCGCGAAATCCTGATGCCGACGGGCTGAATCGCCTCCTTCGGCAGTCCGGGGACCGCGAACTCGATCTTCTGCTTCACCTCGTGTTTTGCCGGATCGATGACGCTGATCGTGCCGCCGACCTCGGCCGACACCCAGAGCTCCGAGCCGTCCGGCGTGAATTGCGCGAAGCGCGGGCGCGCGCCGACGAGGATGTTGGCGACGATCTCCTTTTTTTGCGGATCGATCAGATGCGCCATGTTGGTCGTCTCGGACGTGTTGACAAGAATCTTGCCATCCGGGCTGATTGCCATTCCCTCGGGCTCGACGCCGACGGGAATTTCGCCGATGACTTTGCGCGTGTTGATGTCGATTACGGTGACAAGATTGTCGTTCTCATTAGAGAGATAGACGAGCTTGCCGTCCGGACTGAGGATCAGCAATTCCGGGTCAGGACCGGACGGCAAGTCGCCGATGATCTGCAGCGTCTTCGCGTCAAGAATGTTGATCGTGTCGTCATCGCCGGCGCAGATGAAAATCTGCGTGCCCTCTTTGTTGACGACGATGCCGCGCGGCCGCTGACCGACTTTCACGGTCTTCACCACTTCGAGCTTGTCGAGATCGATGACGCTGATCGAATTGCCTTTCTCGTTGGTGATGTAGGCCATGGTGGCGAGCGCGGGCGCGCTGCTCGCGCTGAGGTGGAGAAGAATTACGATCACTGCAGCTACAACGCCCCTCATCCTGAGGAGCGCTCCGTCAGGAGCGCGTCTCGAAGGGCGGCAAAAGGAAGCGCGCTTGCCCATCCTTCGAGACGCCGCATACAAAGTCGGGTGTTCCCGACTTTGTCTTGAAATGCTGATCTCGCAAACATGCGAGATCAGATGGCTCCTCAGGATGAGGGGGTTGCGTTGGTCGCGAACTAACGCAGCACGCATTTCGTTTCCGGCCTGTCATATCCGAGCGTGTCGAGCTCGGAGGTCTGATGCAGAAATCCCTCCTGCGGCGATACCGACACGATGCTGCGCCCGTCGCCGAGCAGAATCGGCTGGCGCACCTGCAGGTTCCACGAGCGTAGCGTCAGGCGCTGGCCTTTGAAAGCCGCGAAGGAAAAATCCGG
>JAXDNH010000134.1:0-10815 GCA_034669525.1 Methylobacteriaceae bacterium
CGAGGAGGCGCTTGCCGGCAAGAAGACGGCGCAGGTGGCGCTCGACACGGCTGTCTCGCGCGGCAACGCCATGCTGCGTCAGTTTGAGCGCACGGCCGCGCGCTAAACAGGCGCAGGCAAGGAATAGGACTTCAGGCGAGCCCGCCTGATGTCCCCAGCGGTGCCCCAAGCGTCTGTTTAGGACCTGAATGGAAAAGCGCGCCGTCTTTTCGCAAAAACTCTTGCCGTATTTGCTCCTCGCCCCTCAGCTCGCGATCACGATCATTTTCTTCTACCTGCCGGCGTCGCAGGCGCTTCGCCAAAGCTTCTTCATCGAGGATGCCTTTGGCACGACGTCCGATTTCGTTGGACTGGAGAACTACCGTTACGTGTTCTCCGATCCCGCCTATTACAAGGCGATCGTAACCACCGCGATATTTGCGGCGGCGGTGACGATTTGCTCCTTGTCCTTCGCACTCTTTCTCGCCGTGATGGCCGATCGCGAGATCAAAGGCGCGACGGCCTACCGCACGCTGCTGGTCTGGCCTTACGCGGTCGCGCCTGCGGTTGCCGGCGTGCTTTTCATCTTTTTGTTTCAGCCTTCGCTCGGCCTTCTCGCGCGCGGCCTCACTGCGATCGGCATGGATTGGAATCCGCTGCTCGACGGCAAACAGGCGCTGATCCTCGTGATCATCGCCGCCACCTGGAAACAGATCAGCTATAATTTCCTGTTCTTTCTCGCCGGCCTGCAGGCAATTCCGAAATCGCTGATCGAGGCTGCTGCGATCGACGGCGCCCGGCCCTGGCGGCGGTTTTGGACGATCATCTTCCCGCTACTCTCACCAACGACGTTCTTTCTCGTCGCGGTGAACATCGTCTACGTGTTCTTCGACACGTTCGGAATCATCGATGCGGTGACTGGCGGCGGGCCCGCGCAGGCGACGCAGACGCTGGTCTACAAAGTCTACAACGACGGCCGGCTCGGCGGCGACCTCGGCGGCTCGGCCGCGCAATCCGTCATTCTCATGCTGATCGTCGTCGCGTTAACGAGCGTGCAATTCCGCTTCGTCGACCGCAGGGTCAACTACTGATGATCGAGAACCGCCGATTCGGGAATCTTCCGGCGCATCTCGTGCTGATCACTGGCGTGGTCATTGTCGCGTTTCCCGTCTATCTCGCGGTCATTGGCTCGACGCACACGGCCGAAACAATAGCCAACGGACAGCTCCCGCTTTGGCCAGGTGGCGAACTCATCGAGAACTACCACCGGGCGCTCTTCGTCGGCACCACCCGCACGACTCGGGCGCTTGTCGCGACGATGCTCTTCAACAGTTTTGTCGTCGCGATGGCGATCGCGCTCGGCAAGATCGCGATTTCGCTGCTTTCGGCATTCGCCATCGTCTACTTCCGCTTTCCCTTCCGCAAAACGGCGTTCTGGCTTATCTTTCTCACGTTGATGGTGCCGGTCGAAGTCCGCATCTATCCAACCTACGCGATCGCCGCCAATCTCAATCTGCTCGACACGTATACAGGCCTCGCCCTCCCGCTGATCGCCTCCGCGACTGCGACGCTGCTTTTCCGTCAATTCTTCATGACGGTGCCGGACGAGCTCACCGAGGCCGCGCAGATCGATGCGGCGGGGCCGCTGCGCTTCTTCCGCGATATCCTGTTGCCCCTGTCGCGCACCAACCTCGCGGCGCTGTTCGTCATTCTGTTCATCTACGGCTGGAACCAATATCTGTGGCCGCTGCTGATCACAACGCGCGACGACATGCAAACGATCGTGATCGGCATCAAGAAAATCGTCGCCACCCATGATGCATTGACGGAATGGCAGCTCGCGATGGCCACCGCGGTGCTCGCCATGCTGCCGCCGGTAGCGGTGGTGATTTTCATGCAAAAACTGTTCGTCAAAGGCCTCGTCGAGACCGAGAAATGAGCTGGCTCGAAGCAATCCACCGCGTCCGAGGCGACTTGCATGGCTGACGTTCAACTCGCCGACGTGAAGAAAATCTATCCCGGCGGATTTGCCGCTATCCATGGCGTGTCATTCGCAGTGCCGGACGGTGGATTCTGCGTTCTGGTCGGTCCGTCGGGCTGCGGCAAGTCGACTCTTCTGCGGATGATCGCCGGCCTCGAAAGCATTACGGCGGGCGACATCCGCATCGGCGATCGCGTCGTCAATCGGCTGGAGCCGACGGAGCGCGACATCGCCATGGTGTTCCAGAATTACGCGCTCTATCCGCATATGAGCGTCTACGACAACATGGCCTATGGCTTGCGCAATCTAAAGACGCCGAAGCCCGAGATCGAAGCGCGCGTTGCCGAAGCCGCGCGCATCCTCGAGCTCGATTCCGCGTTGCTGTCACGGAAACCCCGGCAGCTTTCCGGCGGCCAACGTCAGCGCGTCGCGATGGGCCGCGCCATTGTCCGCAAGCCGAAGGTGTTTCTGTTCGACGAGCCGCTGTCGAATCTCGACGCCAAGCTTCGCGTGCAGATGCGCATCGAGATACGCCGGCTGCAACGACGGCTCGGCACGACCAGCGTATACGTCACGCACGACCAGCTCGAAGCGATGACGCTGGCCGATATGCTTGTCGTGATGAATGCCGGCAGGGTCGAGCAGATCGGCGCCCCGCTTGAACTGTACGAGCGTCCGGCGACGCTTTTCGTCGCCGGCTTTCTCGGCTCGCCGCCGATGAATTTTTTGAAAGGCACGCTGGAATCGCCGAGCACTGTGCGGCTTGAGGACGGAACGGAGCTCGCCTGCGATGCGGCCTATGCGGCGGTTCAGCGCGGCGCGAAGGTTGTCGCGGGCGTGCGCCCAGAGCGCGCGCTCGTGCGACCGGCCGGCGAGGGGCTGGCGCTTAAGATTGAATTGATCGAGGAGCTCGGTGTCGGCCGTCTCGTCCATGGCCAGATCGCCGGTACGCCGATGACGCTTGCCATCGGCCCCGACCACCAGCTGCCGTCCGCCGAGGCGATTGGCATCTCTATCCCGGCCGATGCCGTGCATCTCTTCGATGCGGAGAGCGGGAACCGGCTGTAAAAAAGGCGGCGGCTACTTATCTATTGTGATAGCAGCTCTTTATTGCTAAGAGCCGCGCTCCCGCATCCGATCGTCGGACGCTGCCGGCCCGCTTCACTGAAGCGGAACCCTCGCCATTCCGCGGCCCCAGAGCCGTCCCGCGAGGAACCCGACGCCCGGATGCATCCGCAACACGAACCGCCGGCATCAGCCCGAAATGGGCTCTTCAGGAGATTTAATGGCCACCACTGCAACCGCTGAACGCGCACCGACGCGCGAGGATTTTGCCGCTTTGCTCAACGAGAGCTACGGCGACAACGAAGCCTTCGAAGGCTCGGTTATCAAGGGAAAAGTCGTCGCCATCGAGAAGGATGTCGCCGTCATCGATATCGGCCTCAAGACCGAAGGCCGCGTCCCCCTCAAGGAATTCACCGGCCACGGCCGCGACCCCGCCCCGGGCGTGGGCGATGAGGTCGAAGTTTACCTGGAGCGCGTCGAGAATGCGCTCGGCGAAGCTGTTATTTCTCGTGACAAGGCGCGCCGCGAAGAAAGCTGGGTCAAGCTCGAAAAGGCTTTCGAAGGCAACGAGAAGGTCGAAGGCATCATCTTCAATCAGGTCAAGGGCGGCTTCACGGTCGATCTCGACGGCGCCGTGGCCTTCCTGCCGCGCAGCCAGGTCGACATCCGTCCGGTCCGCGATGTGTCGCCGCTGATCGGCGTGCCGCAGCCGTTCCAGATTCTCAAGATGGATCGCCGCCGCGGCAACATCGTCGTGTCGCGCCGCACGGTTCTCGAAGAGAGCCGCGCCGAACAGCGCCACGAGATCGTCGCCAATCTTGAAGAGGGGCAGGTCATCGACGGCGTCGTCAAGAACATCACCGATTACGGAGCCTTCGTCGATCTCGGCGGCATCGACGGCCTACTGCATGTGACCGACATCGCCTGGCGGCGCGTCAATCATCCGAGCGAAGTTTTAAACATCGGCCAGACGGTGAAAGTGAAGATCGTCAAGATCAATCATGACACGCACCGCATCTCGCTTGGCATGAAGCAGCTGCTCGACGACCCATGGCAGGGCATCGAGGCGAAGTATCCGGTCGGTGCGCGCCTCAATGGCCGTGTGACAAACATCACCGATTATGGCGCCTTCGTCGAACTCGAGCCGGGCATCGAGGGGCTGATCCACGTCTCCGAAATGTCGTGGACCAAGAAGAACGTGCATCCCGGCAAGATCGTCTCGACCAGCCAGGAAGTGGACGTTCAGGTTCTTGAAGTTGATTCCGTCAAGCGGCGGATTTCGCTCGGCCTCAAGCAGACGCTTGCCAATCCGTGGGAAGCGTTCGCCGAGACGCATCCGGTCGGAACCGAAGTCGAGGGCGAGGTCAAGAACAAGACCGAGTTTGGTCTGTTCATCGGCCTCGAAAACGACGTGGATGGCATGGTCCATCTCTCGGACATAGATTGGAACAAGCCGGGCGAGCAGGCGATCGAGGACTACAAGAAGGGCGACATGGTTCGCGCCAGGGTCATCGATATCGATGTCGAGAAGGAGCGCATTTCGCTCGGCATCAAGCAGCTTCAGAGCGATCCCTTCGCCAAAACCGGCGACGAGAACGACATGCGCAAAGGCGCGGTCGTCACCTGCGAAGTCACTGAGGTTAAGGACAGCGGGATCGAAGTGAAGATCGTCGGCACCGACCTCACCGGCTTCATCAAGCGCAGCGAGCTCGCGCGGGACCGCGGCGATCAGCGCACCGAGCGCTTCGCCGTGGGCGAGAAGGTGGACGCGCGGATCACGCAGTTCGATCGCCGCGCCCGCAAGATCGCCGTCTCGATCAAAGCGCTCGAAGTTGCCGAAGAGAAAGAGGCGATCGCCCAATACGGATCAGCCGATTCGGGTGCTTCGCTCGGCGACATTCTCGGCGCGGCTCTGAAGGCGCGCGGCGATGGCGGCGAGCCGAAGAAGCGAAAGAGGGCCGACCCGGAGGACGCTGCAGATACAGATGACGCTGCGGAGACGAATGAATCCGCGGAAGCTGAGGAAACCGAAAAGTAACTCTGATCGGCGGCGCTTGCCTGGCTTCCATGCTTGCGCCGCCCCTTTCAATTTCCGCGGCCGCTTGCCGCCAGGTGTTTGCCGCCATAGGTTCGGCGCGATCCCAAGACCTTCCTTAAGGCCGTATGACAGCCCTTCCGCCCGACTACATCGTTGATCGCCGCAATCTTCGTCGCAAGCTGAGCTTCTGGCGGATCATTGCACTCTGCGCTGTTGTTGTCGGCGTGATCGTTGCCGGCCTGCGGATCACCGGCGGCACCCCGGGCACCCGCCTCATCCCGCATATTGCGCGGCTTTCGATCGAAGGTGTGATCACCGGCGACAAGGACACCCTGAAGCTCATCGACGAGATCGGGAATTCGCATGCGTCCGCCGTGCTTCTCGAAATCGAAAGCCCCGGCGGCACGACGACTGGTGCGGAGCGGCTTTACGATGCGCTGCGCCGGCTTGCGAAGAAAAAGCCCGTTGTTTCCGTGATCGGCACGGTTGGCGCTTCGGGCGGTTATATCGCCGCTCTGGGTGCGGACGAGATTTTCGCGGAGGGCAACTCGCTTGTCGGCTCGATCGGCGTGCTGTTCCAAATCCCGAATGTGTCGAAACTCCTCGACCACATCGGCGTGCAAGTTGAATCGATAAAATCCTCGCCGCTGAAAGCCGCGCCGAGCGGCTACGAGCCGACAAGCGAGGCGGCAAAACAGGCCCTCAACTCGCTCGTTGTCGACTCCTTTGACTGGTTCAAGGGGCTTGTGAGGGATCGCCGGCAGATGAGCGATGCAGAGCTTGCCACCGTCGCGGACGGACGTGTGTTCACGGGACGGCAGGGACTCAATCTCAAGCTCGTCGACAAACTTGGCGGCGAACGCGAAGCAATCGAGTGGCTGGAAGCGGAGAAGGGAATCCGCAAAGGCCTGCCAGTGCAGGATTGGAAGAAGGGCCGCAGCCTTGAACGGCTTGGCATCTTTGGCGCCGCAGCGGCGGCCGCGGAACTATTCGGACTGGAATCCCTTGCCCATACTCTTCAGCGGGTGGACCTCGCGCAATCGCTTCGCGTTCTTGACGGTCCCTTGGTGATTTGGCAGGCTGATCAGCTCCAATAAGCCTTGGAATTCCGGCAGGTTTGCCGATTTCAGCGCCCTTCGTGAAGATCGGACTTGAGGGGGTTGCGACTTGATCAAATCCGAGCTTGTTCAACGGATCGCCGATCGGAATCCGCATCTTTATCTCCGCGATGTGGAGAACATCGTAAACGCCATTCTCAGCGAGATCACGAACGCGCTTTCGCGTGGCGATCGCGTCGAGCTGCGCGGCTTCGGCGCGTTTTCGGTGAAGCGGCGTGACGCGCGTGTCGGCCGCAATCCGCGCACCGGCGCTCACGTTTCCGTGGAAGAGAAGTCAGTACCGTTCTTCAAAACGGGCAAGGAAATGCGCGAGCGGCTGAACGAGGACCGCGGGGCCTAAATCATGCGTACCCTGTTTCGCCTCATCGTCATTGTGCCGATCGCAATCATCCTGTTGATGTTCGCGTTCGCCAACCGGCATCTTGTCACAGTGTCGTTCGATCCGTTCGCGGGCAACGATGTTGCCGGCCCATCGATCACGGCACCGCTGTTCATTCTGTTGATCCTGGCGCTCGGGGTCGGGGTGATCCTCGGTGGCCTCGCCTCATGGTTCAAACAGGCAAAGCTGAGGCGCGCGGCGCGCGAAGCGCGTGCGGAGGCCGACGAGGCCCGTATCGAGGCTGCACGGCTGCGGCGCGAGATGCTTGTGAATCCGCCCGCCGCGCCGAGCCCGGTTTCCACCTCTTCAGCGCTGACGGTGCGCCGCGACGCTGCCTGATGCTGCCGCGGTTCGTCTGACCTCGCATGACGCTATAGATATCTTCCTTGCAGTTGCTAGCCCCGTCTGGCAGAGGGTGGCCGCCTCAACAGACCTGAAACCGTGGGCAAGCACCAAACGATCGTGAAAATCTGCGGCCTTTCGTCAGCCGCAACGCTCGAGGCCGCGCTCGATGCGGGCGCCGACATGGTCGGTTTCGTCTTCTTCGATCCGAGCCCGCGCAACCTGTCACCCGCGCAGGCGCGCTTGCTTGCAGATAAGGTGCGTGGCAGGGCGCAGAAGGTGGCGCTCACCGTCGATGCCGACGATGCGAAGCTCGAGCGAATCGTCGATGCGCTCGCGCCCGACATTTTGCAGCTGCACGGCGAGGAGCCGCCGGAGCGGGTCGGGGCGATCCGCGCCCGGTTCGGTATTCCCGTCATGAAGGCAATCGGCATCGCGTCGCGCGCCGATCTCGAAAAGGGCAACGTTTATGCCGCAGTGGCAGACATGCTGCTTTTTGACGCGAAACCCGCGCCGGAGGCCGTGCTGCCGGGAGGCAATGGCCAAGTATTCGACTGGTCGATCCTCAGGGGCTTCGCTGCCGGCCGGCCCTGGATGCTTTCGGGCGGTCTCGAATCCGGCAACGTCGGCGAGGCGCTGACCGCGACCGGCGCCCGCGCCGTCGACGTCTCGTCCGGCGTCGAGAGCACGCCGGGCATAAAGGATCCCGCCCGCATAGCCGCCTTCATCAGGGCGGTGCGCGCGCTTTCCCCCGCAGGCGCGAGCCGCTAGAAGGCGCGAAGAAAACCGCTCTTGGAGAGCGCCTTGGTCAAACCTGAAAACCCAAACTCCTTCCGCACCGGCCCGGACGAGGCCGGTCATTTCGGCATATTCGGCGGCCGCTTCGTCGCCGAAACCTTGATGCCGCTCATCCTTGAGCTTGAGCGCGCTTACAACGAGGCGCGCCGCGATCCGACGTTTCACGCGGAGCTCGCGAGCCTGCACACCCACTATGTCGGCCGGCCGAGCCCGCTTTATTTCGCCGAGCGGATGACCGAGCATCTCGGGGGCGCGAAAATCTATTTCAAGCGCGACGAGCTCAATCACACCGGCGCGCACAAGATCAACAACGTGCTCGGCCAAATTCTGCTCGCCCGCCGCATGGGCAAGAAACGCATCATCGCGGAGACCGGCGCCGGTCAGCATGGCGTCGCGACGGCGACCGCCTGCGCGCGCTTCGGGCTCGAATGCGTGGTCTTTATGGGCGAAGTCGATGTCGAGCGGCAGAAGCCGAACGTCTTCCGCATGCACATGCTCGGCGCGGAAGTGCGGCCGGTGCAATCGGGCGCGCGCACGCTCAAAGACGCGATGAACGAGGCCTTGCGCGACTGGGTGACCAACGTCGAGAACACGTTCTACTGCATCGGCACCGCGGCCGGCCCGCATCCCTATCCCGCGATGGTGCGCGATTTCCAGTCGATCATCGGCGAGGAAGTGCGCGCGCAAATGCAGGCGGCGGAAGGCCGGCTGCCGGATTCGCTTATCGCCTGTATCGGCGGCGGCTCGAATGCGATCGGGCTCTTCCATCCATTTCTCGACGACCGCGACATCGAAATCTACGGCGTCGAGGCGGCCGGCTACGGACTCGACAAGCTGCATGCCGCCTCACTTGCCGGCGGCAAGCCGGGCGTGCTGCACGGCAACCGCACCTATCTCTTGATGGATGACGACGGCCAGATTCTCGAAGGCCACTCGATTTCGGCCGGCCTCGATTACCCCGGCATCGGCCCGGAGCATGCGTGGCTGCGCGACGCGGGCCGTGTCACGTATCTTTCCGCCACCGATGACGAGGCGCTTGCCGCCTTCCAGCTCTGCTCGCGGCTTGAAGGTATCATCCCCGCGCTCGAGCCTGCACACGCACTTGCCCGCGTCATGGAACTCGCGCCGAAAAAGCCGCGCGATCATCTCATGGTCATGAATATGTGCGGGCGCGGCGACAAGGACATCTTTTCCGTCGCCGAACATCTCGGCCGCGGCCAAGAGGCAAAGCCCGCCTAACAAACACAATTCAATATGGATCAGGAGAGGGACGTGACTGAGGTATCATCGTTGAAAATCGACCGCCGCGCCTTTGTCGGCGGAGTTGCCGCCGCGACCCTTGCCGCGCCGGCGATCGTACGGGCGCAAGATAAGGCGCTGCGCATTGCGGTCCTGTTGCCGCGCTCCGGCTTTTTCGCGCAAGCCGGGCAGAGCTGCTATCGCGGCGCCCTCGCCGCGCCGAAAGTGCTCGCCGATCTCGGCTATAAGGTGGAGCTCGTCCACATCGACACGGAGTCGAACGTCGATCTCGCGCGCACGCAGGCCGAGAAGGCGATCAATGACGGCGCGGGCTGCCTGATCGGCGCCTTCGATTCCGGCCAGACGCTGGCGATCGCGCAGGTTGCCGAACAGCGCCAGGTGCCGTTCGTCATCAATGTCGCGGCGGCGCCGCAGATCACCGAGCAGGGCTATAAATATCTCGTCCGCAATTTCCCGACCGGCGGCCAGTTGGTGACCAACGGCTTGCGCCTGATCAACGCGGTTTCCGACGCGACCAAGGTCAAATTCGAGAACGCGGTCTTCCTCCACGCGAACGACACTTTCGGCACGGCGCAGCGCGGCGCAATGGATGCGATTTTTCCAAAGCAGAACATGCCGTTCAAGCTTCTCGAGAGTATCGCTTACGATCCGCGCGCCCAGGACCTCTCGGTCGAGGTGACGAAACTGCGGTCGCTCAATCCCGATCTCGTCATGGTCGTCACGCGTGCCGGCGACGCGATCAAATTGACGCGCGACATGGTGCGTCAGCGCTTCGAGCCGAAGGCGATCATTTCGCCGGGTTCGCCCGGCCTCTATGACGAAGAGTTCTTCCAGGCGCTTGGGCCGTTGTCGGACTTCTTCATCTACAATCTGCCTTGGGCCAATCCGAAGTCGCAGGTGACCCAGGCGCTCGAAGCCTCGTTCAAGCAGGCCAACCCGTCGAATCGCTTTGCCGTCGATTGCTTCAATGCCGGCTTCACCTTCGAGGCGCTGCTCATTGCCGCCGATGCGTTCAAGCGCGCCGGCACAACCGATGGCCCGACGCTGATGAAGGCGGTGAAGGAGACGAAGCTCGCCGAGCACGTCATCATCGGCGGCCCCATCGCGTTCGACGAGAAGGGCCAGAACCAGAATATCGGCTCCGCCGTCGTACAGAATCTGAAGCGCACGCCGACTGTGGTGCTGCCGGCCGATGTCGCCGCCGGATCGCCCGTTCTGCCGATGCCGAGCTGGCAGGGACGGAGCTGAGGCGCGTGAGCCGTCATGGCCGGGCTTGTCCCGGCCATCCATGCCTTTATGAAGCACACGACGCGGTGGATGCCCAGCACATAAGCGGGGCGTGAGGCGTAGACGATGCTTCGCCCCTGAATGACCTTCTCCCTTTACCTTGAAGTCCTCATACAAGGCGTATTGACCGGCCTCGTCTACGGCCTGATGGCGCTCGGCCTCTCCGTCATTTTCGGCGTGGTGCGCGTCGTCAATTTCGCCCATGGCGAATTCGCGGTGCTGGCGATGTATGCGACCTTCGTGCTCTTCACCGCGCTGCATCTCGATCCGATCCTCGCGACTATTCCCATCGCCGCGCTGTTCTTTGTGATCGGCTGGCTGTTGCAGCGTTTTGTCGTGCAGCCGTTCATTGTGCGCCCGCAACACGATCAGTTCATTCTGCTCGTCGGCCTCGCCATCGTTCTCGTCAACGCGCTGCTCATGATGTTCGGCCCGGACTCACGCCATACCAACCTGTCCTATTCCTATGACAGCTGGTTTGTCGGCCCGATCATCGTAGACAAGGTCCGCGCCTATGCCGCGGCGGCTGCTGTCGCTGTTACCGCCGTGCTCTTCGCCTTTTTCCGCT
>JAXDNH010000135.1:0-19270 GCA_034669525.1 Methylobacteriaceae bacterium
CGACAACAGGAAAACGAGATTGAGGATCACGACGGGCCGGCCGGCATGCGGCGCGTAAGCGAGTCGCCGCTGGTGACTGAGCCAGAATATGCCGGCGACGATGAAACTGAGGAGCAGGGCTACAAGATGCGAGCCGTAGGCGTGCCAAATCGCCATCCAATTTGGTGCGGGTGCAACCAACTGTCCCTTCGGATGGTCATAAGCAAGCAGCGTCATCGCGACGCCGAAGATGGTGTTGCTCAGCGCCTCGAGTCGGCGCATTTCGAAAAGATTGGTTTCTTTGGCCATTGATTGCCCCAAAAAGCACGGAGCGCCGTTGCCTGTCGGGCCCGCCACTTTCCCCATGCTGACCAGCCTCTATCTTAGCCGCGATCGAGATCAATAGGCGCGCAGGATCGCAGGATGAAGATCGATCTTTCCGGGAAAGCCGCCATCGTGACCGGTTCCACAGAGGGAATCGGTTACGCGATCGCGGCCGGCCTCGCCGAGGCGGGTGCGCGCGTCGTCGTCAATGGCCGCACGCAGGCGAAGGTGGATGAGGCGCTCGCGGGCTTGAAGAATAAAGTACCGAACGCCGCGGCGGAGGGATTTGCCGGCGATCTCTCGATGGCGGAAGGTTGCGCCGCGCTCCTGAGCGCATTCCCGCAGGCGGACATCCTCGTCAACAATCTCGGCATTTATCAAGCAAAACCCTTCTTCGACATACCCGATGAAGACTGGGAGCGCTTCTTCCAAACCAATGTCATGTCGGGCGTGCGTCTTACGCGCGGCTACATGAAAGGCATGCTCGAACGCAATTGGGGCCGGGTCATCTTCCTGTCGTCGGAATCGGGCGTGAATATCCCGGACGACATGCTGCATTACGGCTTTACCAAAACGGCCGTGCTCGCGCTGTCGCGCGGTCTCGCCAAACTTGCGCGCGGGACCGGCGTGACGGTGAACGCCGTGCTGCCCGGCCCGACCATGTCGGCCGGCGTCGAACGCATGCTCAAAGGCGCCGCGGAGAAGAGCGGCAAGACGCTCGAGCAGGTCGGCGCCGAATTCGTCAAGACGAAGCGCGCGACCTCGATTATTCAGCGCGTCGCCTCCGCCGAGGAAGTCGCGAACATGGTCGTTTATGCCTGCTCGCCTCAAGCTTCCGCGACGACCGGCGCGGCGTTGCGCGTCGAAGGCGGCATCGTCGAGGCGATCGCCTGACCCGGTTTCCGCGACCGGTCAAATCCGAACGATTCAAATCTGCCGCGGGGTGGTGGAACAGCCCCGCACGATATGCCATGCTTGCCTCCGGCCATCATAAGCCCGGGAGGAAAAAACATGTTGCGGATTGTATCGCGCGGCGCGCTCTACGCCGCTTGTGCGCTTGGCATCGCGCTGGTTCAGCCGAGCGCCTCAAACGCGCAAGGGCAAGCACAAAAGCCAGGCCTGAAATACTATAAGTCGGACACCAAGGAATTCTGGGAACATCCGCCACCGGATTGGTTCCTCGGCGACGAGACCGAAGCGCAGAAGGGCCTCGCACCCAAGGACGGTCCGCCGACCGGAATTTCCGGCGCCGAACTCCAGAACAGCCTCAAGAACATCAAGCTGCCGGCGGGCTTTTCGATCAGCGTCTATGCGGAAGGCGTTCTCGCGGCACGGCAGATGGCATGGGGCGACAAAGGCACGCTCTTCGTCGGCTCCTTCGGGCTCGGCAATGTTTACGCAATTACCGATCAGGGCGGCAAGAAGACAGTCAAGACGATCCTCAAAGGCCTGAATATGCCGACGGGACTCGCCTATCGTGATGGTGCTCTCTACGTGATCGCGGTCGACAAGCTCATCCGCTACGATCATCCGGAAGACAATCTCGACAAGATGCCGGAAGGCAAGGTCGTCTATGACGACATGCCGAGCTACGCGGCGCATGGCTGGAAATATATCGCAGTCGACAAGGACGGCTGGTTCTATCTTCCGTTCGGACCGCCCTTCAACGTCGGCCTGCCGCCGACCAGCGTCTCGCAGATACGCCGCGTCGATCCGAAAACCGGATTGGCCGAAATCGTCGCGCTTGGGGTGCGCAACAGCGTCGGCGGCGATGTCGATCCCCGGACCGGGCGCTACTGGTTCACCGAGAACGCCCGCGATTGGATCAGCGACGATCTGCCGAGCGACAAGCTCAACATGATCTCGAAAATCGGCGAGCATTTCGGCTATCCCTATTGTCACCAGGGCGATCTGCCGGACGACAAGTTCGCCATGGGCCATAAGTGCAGCGAGTTCACGCCGCCGGTGCTCAATCTCGGCGCGCATGTGGCGCCGCTCGGCATGAAGTTCTACACCGGCGACCAATTCCCGGCGGAATACAAGAACAACATCCTGATCGCCGAACACGGCTCGTGGAACCGGCATAATTACCAGGGTGCCCGCGTCATGCGTGTCATCGCCGATCCCGACGGCAAGAACGCAAAACAGGAGGAGTTCGCATCCGGCTGGCTCAAGGGGCCGCAGGATTTCTATGGACGGCCGAATGATATCATCGTGGCAAAGGATGGATCGATCCTGGTCGCGGACGATTGGGCCGGCGCGATCTATCAGATCAGCTACAAAAAGCAGTAGCGCGTCATGCCCGGGCCCGTCCCGGGCGTCGCTGGAAATGCGCCCTATAACGTCATGGCCGGGCCAAAGCCCGGCCATTGACGTTCTTGAAGTCCGGAACTGACGATGAACCCCGCTTCGCGTCTATCTCCCAACGATCGCGCGATTCTCGCCGCGGCACTTTGCACTCTCATCGGCTCGCCGCTTGCAGCGCAGAACGATGAAGGCAAAGCCAAATTCGAGGCTTGCGCGGCGTGCCACAATGCAAACGGCATCTCGACGACCGAGAAGACTCCGTCCCTCGCCGGACAGACGGATCGCTATGTGCAGTGGCAGTTGGTCTATTTCCGCAGCGGCATCCGCAAAAGTCCGAGCATGAATCCCATTGCTGAGGCTTTGAGCAACGAGGACATCCGCGACCTCGGCGCCTATATCGCGCAATTGCCGCCGGCTGAACCGGCGGCACCAACGCAGCCCGATCTCGTCGAAAAGGGCCATGCGCTCGCCGCGCAAAACCGCTGCGCCGCCTGTCACGGCGAGAAGCTCGAAGGCAACGGCGCCGCGGCAAGGCTATCTGGCCAACGCGAAGACTATCTCCTGAAAGCCCTGGAGGATTTTAAGGCCGGCAAGCGCGTCGGCGGTGGAATGGCGGCTATGGCTGACGTCGTCTATCCGCTGTCGGAAGACGATCTGCCCGCACTTGCGGCTTACGCTGCAAGCGTGCGCTGACGCTATCCGCGGCGCAGTGAGGCCATTACCGCGATTTCTGCTGCTTTACGCAGCCTTGTATGCAGGCTTCGGGCTTGCATCTCCCTTCACGCCCGCGCTGCTTCACGAGCGCGGCCTCAACGTCACATCAATCGGGCTCTTTCTCGCGCTGGGAACGGCAATCCGCGCCTTGAGCGCACCCTTGGCGGGACGCGTTGCCGACCGGCTCGCGGCGTTACGGCCGACATTGTCGCTCTGTGCCGGAGCGGCGGCATTGGCAAGTTTGCTTTTGCTGGTGCCGCGCCATCCCGCGCTGATTCTCGGCATTCTCTTCCTTTATTCGGTCGCGCTTGCTCCCGTCGTGCCGTTGTCCGATGCGCTGGCGCTCGGCGCTGCGAAGCCCGACGCCAGCTTGCGGCAGGCGGGCTTTCGCTATGGCTGGGTTCGCGGCACCGGGTCGGCCGCCTTCATTGTCGGCGCACTCGCGGGCGGCCAAGTCATCGCGAGCTTCGGCCTCTCCGCGATTTTGGTTGTGAGCGCTGCATGTCTGTTCGGGGCGACAATCGCCGCCTGGTTCGTACCGGAATTGCGGCGTGATGCACCTCTAGCCGCCGAGCGCGTCAATTTTCGCGAGGCATTTTTATTGTTTCGCATCCCGGCATTCCGTCGCGTCCTGGTCATTGCGGCGCTCGTACTCGGCGGCCACGCTCTGCACGACAATTTCGCCGTGATCCGCTGGCGCGACCAGGGCATGGATGCGCGCACGATCAGCATTCTCTGGTCGGAATCCGTGGCGGCGGAAGTGGTCGTCTTCTTCTTTATCGGCGAACCGCTGCTCCGCCGCATCGGACCGGCCGCCGCGGCAGCCCTTTCCGCCGGCGCTGCCATGCTGCGCTGGATCATCATGGGCGCGACCGCCGCGGTGCCGGCCATGGCCTTGATCGAGCCGCTGCACGGGCTGACATTCGCGCTTCTGCACCTCACCTGCATGCAAGTGCTGACGCAAACCGTGCCGCGTGAACTCGCCGCCACTTCCCAGGCGGTCTACGGTACGGTTGGCGTCGGCATTGCGACGAGTGCGCTCACTTTCGTGTCCGGTGAACTCTATTCGCTCTTTGCCGCGCACGCCTTCTGGTTTATGGCTGCGCTCAGTCTGTTGGCGCTGCCGCTGACGCGCGGCTTGCGGAGTTCCGCTGACCCGAGCTAAGCCATTAGAGATCGGCGATTTCGCTTGCATTTCGCCGGCCCACTAGCTAGATAACCTCTAGTTTCCGTCTCATATGGCTCATGAGTTCCATGGGCTCCTTTGAGAGTGGGGCCCGCCCGGGACCCGCTCTTTTTTATTACCCGGCGGTCCTCTTCCGATGGCCCGCCGGCGCAATCGACGCCACCTGGAACAGGGCTGCTTGCAAGAGACCCCCACCGCGCATATCGCACAAACCGGCGTGAGCAGCGACGCTCCGCTCGATGAGCCGCGCCTTGTCGAAGAGACGGGAATCGCGGCGCGCATCGCGCACATCGCAGGGCCAGTGCTACAGGGGCTTGGCTATCGCCTGGTGCGCGTGAAACTCGGTGCGCAGCACGGCACGAACGTGCAGATCATGGCCGAGCGGCCGGACGGCACGATGTCGATCGGCGATTGCGAGGCGGCAAGCCAAGCGCTCTCGCCGGTGCTCGATCTCGAAGATCCGGTCGCGCAGGAATACCGGTTGGAAATGTCGTCGCCTGGGATCGATCGGCCGCTTGTGCGCCTCTCGGATTTCCGCCGCGCCTTCGGACATGAAGCGCGCGTCGAACTCGCAGTGCCGGCGGCAAGCGGACGTAAGCGCTTTCGCGGGACGATCTCAGGGATAGAGGGAAACGAGATTGCCGACGCGATCCTGCTTCTCGATGTCACCGATCCTTCGCCCGACGAGGAGAAGCGCGTCCGCATTCAGTTGCGCGATCTCGAAGAAGCCAGGCTCGTCTTGACGGACGCGCTGATTCGCGCCGCGCTGAGGGCCGGCAAGGCGGCGCTCGAAGAGCCCGCAACAGATGAAGAGAGCGCAGAGGCGGCACCGCTCCCGCAACGCGGACCCGGCCGCTTCTCCGCGCGCAAAGGACACAAACCGAAACGCCTCGTGCCTGCCGGCGTGCAGGCATCCCCAAAGAAACCAGGCGGACGGCCCGATGCCGAACGCCACAAGCCGTTTGTAAGACTAGGAGACTCTCATGGCGATTAGCGCCAACAGGCTCGAACTCCTGCAGATCGCGGATGCGGTCGCGCGCGAGAAATCGATCGACCGCTCGATCGTGATCGAATCGATGGAAGACGCGCTGCAGAAAGCGGCGCGCTCGCGCTATGGTCAGGAGACCGAAGTTCGCGCCGAAATCAATCCAAAGACCGGCGAAGTGCGGTTTTCGCGTCTTCTGCTCGTCACCGACGACGTCGAGAACGACGCGATTCAGATTTCGCTGACCGATGCACGTAAGCGCAATCCGGCGGCAGAAATCGGCGACTGGATTTCAGAGACGCTGCCGCCCTTCGATTTCGGCCGCATCGCCGCGCAATCGGCCAAGCAGGTCATCGTGCAGAAGGTGCGCGAGGCAGAGCGTGACCGCCAATATGAAGAATACAAGGACCGCATCGGCGAGATCATCAACGGCGTCGTCAAGCGTGTCGAATACGGCAACGTAATCGTCGATCTCGGCCGCGGCGAGGCGATCATCCGCCGCGACGAGATGATCCCGCGCGAACTCTTCCGCCCGGGCGATCGCGCGCGCGCCTATGTCTATGACGTCCGGCGCGAACAGCGCGGCCCGCAGATTTTCCTGTCGCGCACGCATCCGCAATTCATGGCGAAACTTTTCCGCCAGGAAGTGCCGGAAATCTATGACGGCATTATCGAGGTGAAATCGGTCGCGCGCGATCCCGGATCGCGCGCCAAGATCGGCGTGATCTCGCGCGATTCCTCGATCGATCCGGTCGGCGCCTGCGTCGGCATGCGCGGTTCGCGCGTGCAGGCGGTGGTCAACGAGCTGCAGGGCGAGAAGATCGATATCATCCCGTGGTCGCCGGATGCCGCGACCTTCATCGTCAATGCTCTGCAGCCGGCCGAAGTCGTCAAGGTCGTGCTCGATGAGGATTCCTCCCGCATTGAAGTCGTCGTGCCCGATGACCAGCTATCCCTGGCGATCGGCCGGCGCGGACAGAACGTGCGTCTTGCCTCCCAGCTCACCGGCTGGGACATCGACATCATGACCGAAGCGGAAGAATCCGAGCGTCGTCAGAAGGAGTTCATCGAGCGCACGAATACCTTCATGCAGGCGCTGGACGTCGATGAAGTTGTCGGCCAGCTGCTTGCGTCGGAAGGTTTCCGCTCAATCGAGGAACTCGCCTACGTCGACCCATCGGAACTCGCCGGTATCGAGGGTTTCGATGAGGATACCGCGCAGGAAATCCATTCACGCGCGCAGAACTATCTCGCCCGCATCGAAGCCGAGAACGATGAGCGGCGCCGCGAACTCGGTGTTGCCGATGAGTTGAAGGAAATCGAAGGCATCACGACCGCGATGTTGGTCAAATTCGGCGAGAATGATGTGAAGAGCGTCGAGGACCTCGCCGGCTGCGCGACGGACGATCTCGTCGGCTGGACCGAGAAGAAGGATGCCGAGACCGTCAGCCATCCGGGTTTCCTGGAGGGGTTCGACGTCTCGCGCGAAGAGGCGGAGGCGATGATCATGAATGCGCGTGTCAAGGCGGGCTGGGTCGACGAAGCCGATTTGCATCCGGCGAAAGAAACTGAAGAGGCAGAGCCGCAGCATGCTGCGGAGTGAGAAACTCAAGGAGGCTTGGGCGGCGTGTTGGTGCAGGCGCAGGACGAGACGGTATTGGCCGGTGGAAGCGATTCCGCGGCACGTCGTCGCATGCGCGCCGAGCACGACGGGCCGGAGCGGATGTGCATCGTCACGCGCGAGCGCCGCTCGCCTGAGGAGCTGATCCGGTTCGTTCTCGGGCCTGAGGGAACGGTCGTTCCCGATATCAAAGCGAAACTGCCAGGCCGCGGCGTTTGGGTCACCGCGCGGGCAAAGCTTGTTGAAGATGCCGTTCGCCGTCAGGCCTTTTCGCGCGGGCTGAAGGCCAATGCTAAGGCCGCAGCAACTCTGCCGGCGGATGTCGACGCACTGCTTGAACGCGACTGCCTGCAATCGCTGTCACTCGCCAATAAAGCCGGCGCGGTTGTCACCGGCTTCACCAAGGTCGAGGCGGCAATCAACGGCGGCAACATCGCCCTGCTCCTGCATGCCAAGGACGCGAGCGCCGACGGAATCCGCAAAGTTGCACAGGCCGCTCGGCGCAAATACGGGGCGTCATGCCCGCCCGAGATCAATCTTTTCGAGTCGGGCCAATTGGATTTGGCACTCGGGCGAGCAAATGTGATACACGCAGCGCTCAAAGTGGAGCCGGCGAGCAGAGCCTTTCTCGCGCGGTGCCGCCGGCTTGCCGCCTATCGCTCGATGGGCCTCGCGGATGAGCCGAATATGGCTCCGGAGGCGGGCTCCGGGGCACAGAATCGTGAAGGGCTTCGGCCTGGGACGCAGGAATGAGTGAAACGAAAAACAGTGGGGAGAAAACCCTGTCGGTACCAGGCAAGACGCTTTCCTTAAAGCGCTCCTCGGTCGAACAGGGGATGGTGCGTCAAAGCTTCTCGCATGGCCGCTCGAAGGCGGTCGTCGTCGAGAAGGTGAAGCGGCGGCCGGGTCCTGGCGAAAAGCCGATCGCCGCGAGCGCTGCTCCGGCCGCGGCACCTGTCGCGCCGCTGCTGCGGCCACAGCCGACGACGACGCCCTCGGGCCGCGCCCTGCCGCCCTCCGCCCCGAAGGCGGAGGCTCCCGCCGCCGCGCCACGGGCGCCAAGCGGCGTCGTACTTCGCACCCTCACCGATGAGGAGCGCGACGCGCGCGCCCGCGCGCTGGTCGATTCGCGCTCGCGCGAGGAGGAAGATCGCCGTCAGGCCGAGATCGACTCGAAGGCGCGTGCTGAGCGCCAGTCGCGCGAGCAGGCCGAACGCGAAGCCGCCGAGACGCGGAAACGCGAGGAGGACGCCCGCCACCAGCGCGAGGCGGAGACGAAAAGGAAGGCGGAGGAGGCCGCACAGCGCCGCCTCCCGCAGGATGCTGCACCGGGTGCGGGTGGGCTGCGCGCCGGCGAATCCGCCGAGGAACGCCGGCCCGGAATGCTGCGCCGTCCGCCGCTCTCCATGCCGAAGACCCCGTTGCCGGCGCGGCCGTCGCGCGGTGGGGAGAAAAGCCGCGGCCGCCTGACCGTCGCGAGCGCCACGTCCGGCGAGGACGAGCGCACGCGTTCCGTCGCCTCCTTCCGCCGCCGCGTGCAGCGGCTCAAGGGCTTCGGCGCAGGAGATCCGAAGGAGAAGCTCGCGCGCGAGGTCGTGCTGCCCGAGACGATCACCATCCAGGAACTCGCGAACCGCATGTCGGAACGCGGCGTCGATGTGATCAAGCTGCTGATGCGCGAAGGCGAGATGCGCAAAATCACCGACGTGATCGACGCTGACACGGCACAGCTTATTGCCGAGGAACTCGGCCATACCGTCAAGCGCGTCGCCGAATCCGACGTCGAAGAGGGTCTCTTCGACGTGCCGGATGCCGACGCCCGCCTCGAGCCGCGGCCGCCCGTGGTCACCATCATGGGCCACGTTGACCATGGCAAAACATCGCTGCTTGACGCGATCCGCCATGCCAACGTCGTCTCCGGCGAAGCCGGCGGCATTACGCAGCATATCGGCGCCTATCAGGTGACGGCGCCGAGCGGGCAGCTCATCACCTTCATCGACACGCCGGGCCACGCAGCGTTCACGGCGATGCGCGCACGTGGCGCCAAGGTCACCGATATCGTGGTGTTGGTCGTCGCCGCCGACGACGGCGTGATGCCGCAGACCGTGGAAGCCATCAATCACGCGCGCGCCGCCCGCGTGCCAATGATCGTCGCGATCAACAAGATCGACAAACCCGACGCCAAACCCGAGCGCGTGCGTACCGAGCTCCTGCAGCACGACGTGCAGGTCGAGAGCATGGGCGGCGAGACGCTCGAAATTGAGGTCTCTGCGACCAAGCAGACCAATCTTGACAAGCTGCTCGAAGCGATCGCGCTGCAGGCCGAGCTCCTCGACCTAAAGGCCAATCCGGACCGCGCCGCGGAAGGCACCGTCATCGAGGCCCGGCTCGACCGTGGCCGCGGTCCCGTCGCAACGGTGCTCGTCCAGCGCGGCACGCTTGATGTAGGCGATCTTGTTGTTGCAGGCAGCCAATGGGGCCGCGTCCGCGCCCTCCTCGACGACAAGGGCGAGGCCGTGCTCGACGCCGGCCCCTCGGCTCCGGTCGAGGTGCTCGGCTTCTCCGGCGCGCCGGAGGCCGGCGACCGCGTCGCCGTCGTCGAGACCGAGGCGCGCGCCCGCGAGATCACGGAGTACCGCGAGCGCCAGAAGCGCGACAAGATCGCCGCGCGCGGCGGCTCGGCGCGCAGCTCGCTCGCCGACATGATGAGCCAGGTGAAGACCGCCGGCCGCAAGGAATTCCCGCTGCTCATCAAGGGCGACGTGCAGGGCTCGGTCGAAGCCATCATCGCCTCCCTCGAGAAGCTTGGCACGGAGGAAGTCGGCGCGCGCGTCATTCACGCCGGCGTCGGCGGCATCACCGAATCCGACATCACCTTGGCGGAAGCCTCGAACGCCGCCGTCATCGGCTTCAATGTTCGTGCGCACAAGGAAGCGCGCGAGGAGGCCGAACGCAGCGGCATTGAAATCCGCTACTACAATATCATCTATAATCTCGTCGACGACGTGAAGGCCGCAATGTCCGGCCTGCTGGCGCCGACGCTGCGCGAAACGATGCTCGGCAACGCGCAGATCCTCGAAGTCTTCAATATTTCGAAGATCGGCAAAGTTGCCGGTTGTCGCGTCACCGACGGCACCGTCGAGCGCGGCGCCAATGTCCGGCTCATCCGCGACAATGTCGTCGTGCACGAGGGCAAGCTTTCGACGCTGAAGCGCTTCAAGGACGAGGTTCGCGAAGTCCAGGCCGGCCAGGAATGCGGCATGGCGTTCGAGAATTATCAGGATATGCGCGCCGGCGACGTCATCGAGTGCTACCGCGTCGAGGAGATCAAGCGCACGCTCTAAAGGCGCGCGCTGTTTTGCGAGAACCTTCATTTGAAGCCGCGGGTTTTTAGCCCGCGGTTCGAGAAACTCACCCCATGTCCAGATCACATCACAACGGCGGCGAGCCGTCGCAGCGCATGCTGCGGGTTGCCGAACTCATCCGCCATTCCATGGCGGAGCTTCTCACCCGCGGCACGATCAACGATCCCGTGCTCGAAGGGCATGTGGTCACGGTGCCGCGCGTAAAAATGAGTCCGGACCTGAAGCTCGCGAGCGTCTACGTCATGCCGCTCGGCGGCAAGGCGGCGACCGAAGTCATCGCCGCGCTCGATCGCCACAAGAAATATTTGCGCACCGAAATCGCGCATCGCATCAATCTGAAATTCGCGCCGGAAATCCGCTTTAAGATCGATGATAGTTTCGATAATGTCAGCAAGATCGACGCATTGTTGAATTCCGATAAGGTCAAACAGGACTTGCAGCCGCGTAAAGAGCCAGGCGACAAGTAAGCCACCCTCGCCTTGAGGTCCTGTTTCTAAGCCGCACGCGGGTCGATCGGCCGCACGCCAAGCCCGAAAATATCTTCGAGGAGCTTCGCCCCGGCGAGCAGCTTCGCCTCGCCGTTCGCCGGCGCCACCATCTGCAATCCGACCGGCAGATCATCGCGCGTGAAGCCGCAGGGCAGCGACAACGCGCAAGCGCCGGCAAGCGTAATCGCATAGACGATCGCCAGCCACTCAATGTAATTGCCAAAGCGGTGACCGTCGCATTCCTCGACATAGCGCTGGCCGATCGGGAACGGCGGCACGATCGTTGCGGGACATAGCAAGAGATCGTAATCGCGCAGGAAGCTGTCGAGCCGCCGCGCCAATTCGGCGCGCTGATGCTCGGCACGCACGATGTCGCGTGCCGTCAGCTTCAGGCCCTCCTGAATGTTCCAGACACTTTCCGGCTTGAATTTGTCGGGATGCGCCTCGAGCAGATGCGCGAGTTTGAGCGCGAAGTCGCGCGCGCGCAGCACATGGAAACATTCGTGCGCTTCGGAAAAATCCGGATGCGCTTCTTCGACGATCACGCCGGCCTCGGCAAAGCGCATCGCAGCCGCGCGGGTAATGTCGGCGACTTGGCGGTCGACCGGGGTGATACCGAGATCGCGCGAATAAGCAATGCGGCTCGGCTTCCAGCCCGAGCGCGCGGCATCCACAAACGATTGCGCGGGCCGCGGCTTCGACAGCATGTCGCGGCTGTCTTCACCGAGCATGGCGTCGAACATCAGCGCCATGTCCTCGACATTGCGGGCCATCGGGCCCTCGACGCTGAGCGTCGGATCGACCGTATAACGGCGCGTCGACGCAACCCGGCCGACAGTCGGACGCATGCCGACGATGCCGCAGAAACTCGCGGGATTGCGCAGACTGCCGCCGACATCCGAGCCATGCGCGAGCCACGCCATGCCGGTCGCAAGTGCCGCTGCTGCACCGCCTGAAGAACCAGCGGCGGAGAGCGCCGTGTTCCACGGATTCAGGGTCGCGCCGAACACATCGTTGAACGTGTTGGCGCCGGCGCCGAATTCCGGCACGTTCGACTTGGCATAGATGATCGCGCCTTCCGCTTCGAGTCGATCGGCGGTGATGTCGGTTTTATCAGGTACATAATCGGCGTAAATGCGCGAGCCGGAGGTCGAGCGTACACCCGCGACATTGGTGAGGTCCTTGATCGGCACCGGCATACCGGCGAGCAGGCCGCGTTCCGCGGCAGGTCTTTGCAGCAACCGGCGCGCGTGATCGCGGGCGCGGTCGAAACACAGTGTCGGCAATGCGTTGATCTTTTTATCGACTGCGGCGATGCGCCCCTCCAGCGCATCGAGGAGATCGAGCGGCGTGATCTCGCCCTTGCGCAGGCGCGTGACAAGGTCGGTCGCGCGAGCGTTTATCAGCTCGTTCTGTGATGTCATTCCGCGCTGAGGTCTCTCGCCAAACGCGCGATCAGCCGGCGCGCGACTTCGTCCTTGTCAAGCGTCGGCCAGGAGTCAACGCCTCCCCGCGTCACGATGTGAATCGTATTCGTGTCGCCGCCCATGATGCCGGTCGACGGCGACACATCGTTGGCGACGATGATGTCGCAGCCCTTTGCATCGAGCTTTTTGCGGGCATGTGCGAGCACGTCATTGGTTTCGGCGGCGAAGCCGACGACAAGCTTCGGCCGTTCGTGATTGCGGTGCGCAATCGTTGCGAGGATGTCAGGATTCTCAACAAGACTGAGGCTCCGCGCGCCGCCATTGCCGCTCTTCTTTATCTTGGATGCGCCGGCCTCCGCCATGCGCCAGTCGGCAACCGCCGCGGTGGCGACAAAAATGTCGGCCGGCAGCGCCGCGTCCACAGCGGAGAGCATCTCGCGCGCGGTCTGCACGTGACTTGTTCGCACGCCCGGCGGATCGGGCAGGTTCACCGGGCCGCTGATCAGCGCGACGTCGGCGCCGGCTTCGGCCGCGGCGCGGGCGATGGCGTGACCCTGTTTGCCCGACGAGCGGTTGGCGATGTAGCGGACGGGATCGATCGGCTCGTGCGTCGGGCCTGATGTGATGACGACGCGCCGGCCGGCGAGCGCGCCGTTCGGCCCGGCCGCGCGCGCGCCGATCCCTGGCGGCAGCGGGATTGCGGTGTCGCTCTCCAGTGCCGCGGTGATCGCGGCGACGATTTCCATCGGCTCGGCCATGCGGCCGGGGCCATGCTCGCCGCAGGCCATGTCGCCATCATTCGGGCCGACGAACAGCACGCCGTCGGCGCGGAGGGTCGCGGTGTTGCGCTGCGTCGCCGGATGCAGCCACATGCGCAGGTTCATCGCCGGGGCGACGAGCACCTTCTTGTCGGTCGCGATGAGCAGCGTCGAGGCGAGGTCGCTGGCAAGGCCATTGGCGAGCTTCGCCAGGAGGTCGGCGGTCGCGGGTGCAACGACCACCAGATCGGCGTCGCGCGAGAGCTCGATGTGGCCCATCTCCGCCTCGTCGGTCAGCGAGAAGAGGTCATCGTAGACCTTGTCGCCGGTGAGACTGGCGACGGAGAGCGGCGTGACGAACTCGCCGGCCGCCTTGGTCATGGCGGCACGGACGCTCGCGCCGCGCTCGCGCAGGCGCCGGATAAGGTCGAGCACCTTGTAGGCGGCGATGCCGCCGCCGATGACGAGAAGGATGCGTTTGCCGGAAAGCTCGGTCATGGGTTGGCCGTGAACTTGGGATCAAGTCGCGCCGCTGTCCACTGCCTCAGAGGAATCATGGCAAATAAGCCAAAGCCCCGGGTGCTCCTCGCCGATGTCGACGGCACCCTGGTGACGCCTCAAAAAGAGCTGACGCAGGAGACGCTCGCGGCGGCCCGCGAGCTGCGGGCGGCCGGCATCACCCTGGCCTTGACCAGCGGCCGCCCGCCGCGCGGCATGGCCATGCTGATCGAACCGCTGGGGCTGACGGGCCCGATCGCCGGGTTCAACGGCGGCGTGTTCGTCAACCCCGATCTCAGCGTGATCGAGAGCCACCCACTCGACCCGGCGGTCGCGCGCGAGGCCCTTGAACTCATGCTGAAGAGCGGCCTCGACGGCTGGGTCTACACCGAAGGCGAGTGGCTGATCCGCGACAAGGACGCGCCGCATGTGGCGCGCGAGGCCTGGACGGTGAAGTTCGCGGCACGCGTGGTGCCGGATTTTGCCGGGGAGCACCTCGCGCACGCCGTGAAGATCGTCGGCATCTCCGATGATCATGACCTCGTCGCCCGTACTGAAATGGCCGTCCAGAAGGCGCTGGGCAGCCGCGCCAGCGCGGCGCGCTCGCAGCCCTACTATCTCGACGTGACCAATCCCGAGGCCAACAAAGGGGGCGTGGTGCGCATGTTGGCGCGCACGTTGAAGATCGACCCGAAGGAGATCGCCACGATCGGCGACATGCCGAACGACGTGCTCATGTTCAAGGCGGGCGGCTTCTCGATCGCGATGGGCAATGCCAGCAAAGAGGTGCAGGCGCAGGCCGACGCGGTGGCCGACACGAACGAGGTCGACGGCTTCGCCAAGGCGGTCCGCCGGTTCGTCCTAGCTGAACAATAAGCGGGACTGTGGCCGCCTTTCCGGTGTAGATGTCGGCCCATGAAGGCGAAGCGCGCAGTCTGGCCCGCGGCGCCCCTCGTTGCTGACGAGCGGCTGCGCCTGCTGCCGCGCGCCGCGCCGGCGCGAAGCATCTCACGGCCGGAGCTCGCCGCCGCGCTGGCCATCATCCTGTTTGTGCATGCGGCGCTGATCGGCTTCATCCTGTACCGCGACGGCTGGGAGCGTTTCGAAAACCCGCCCGAGCAGGAAATTCCGGTGGAGGTCGTCGCCGAGATCCCGCCTGACCCGCCGAAGCCGCCGCCCCAGCCGCAACCCGAACAGAAGCCGGAAGAAAATTACGATAAGCCGGCGTATAGCGCACCGCGCGCCGCGACCGAGGTCGCCGCCGAGCAGACGGGCGCGCAGGACAAAACGGAGGCGCCGGAAGCACAATCAAAGGCGCAGGAGGGCGCACCCGTTCCGGCCAACAATTCCGCTCCGGCGCCGCAGGTCGCTACGTCCGCATTGCGCGGAACCGCCGAAGAGAAAATGGCTGACGAAAAGGCCGAGCCGTTTGAAGCAGCAAGCCCGTCGCCGGATACAATGCCCGGTCAGGCGAACGCCAGCGCCAGGGCAGAGAACACAGGCACCGCCGATCTCATGCGGCAATTGTCGTCAGCGCAGCCCGCGCTCTCGAGCTTCAGTTTCGCCGCGACGACGCGGCTCGCGCCGCTGACCGGCGGCAACGAGGACAATCGCTTCATGTCGAACGTCTTCGCCAAAATTCTGAGCAAGAAGCGCTACCCTAAGAGCGCCGCGGCGCGCCATGCGAGCGGCACCGTCATGGTCTCCTTCATCATCGATGCAGAGGGCGGGCTCGTCTATCAGACGGTCTCGCATTCGAGCGGCGAGTCGGATTTAGATGCCGAAGCGATCGCCGCGGTGAAAGCCGCAGCGCCTTATCCCGCGCCGCCGCCCGGCGCGCCGCGCAGCCTGCTCGCGACGCTGAAGTTTTGACGAATCCCAAAACATGCCGGCAGTGGATTTCGCCAAGCCGCGCTTCGGCGCATCCGACAAATTGAGTGGCACGCCGCTGCGAGGCTCCGATCGGGCAACAGGGCGGCCAATCGCCATTTTCCGTTGCGAAGGGTTCGCGCATGGAGGCGACCACGCCGAGCTGCGCGCCTGCCGTCCTCCTTTCCGCGGACTGGCAGCGCTACCTGCCGCCGAGGGCTGTGCGATCGGTCGCGTCGCGAGTGGGCTTCGCCGCCCTCGTGGCGCTCTTCTTCATCGCCCATGTCGGCCTGATCACCGCCGTTCTTTATGAGGATCAATTCGGACGAGGGAACGTTGCACAGCCCCTGGAAGAGGAGATCCCAGTCGAGGTTATTGTCGAACCTCCAAGAGAAGAGCCAAAGCCGCCGCCCCCTCCTCCGCCCGTACCGAAGGAACAGCCTAGGCAGGTGAAGGAGGATGTCGAGAAGCCGGCAACGAGCGCTCCGCGCAAGACCGCGCAGACGCTCGACACAAAGGGAATCGAGGAGAAAACAGCGGCGCCGCAAGCAACGCCGAAACCGCAAGATGGCGACCGGGCGCCCGCAAGCGCGCCAGCTATTGCGCCGGCCGCCGCTGCGCCGACTCTGAAAGACACGCTCACCGCGCCTGCGGATGCCCCTGACGCCGAGGCGGTCGGCAAGGCCGGACCTGAAAATCCTGGGAAGCCCAACGATAAGGACAACCGAGCGGACCGCAAGGCGCTCGCCAATGCCCTGCAGCAGCTATCAACGACGACGCTTTCGGATTTCAGTTTCGGCCGCACGACCAAGGCCGCGCCGATTACCGGTGGGCTGGAAGACAATCGTTATCTTGCGAACGTGTTCGCCAAAATCATGAGCAAGAAACAATATCCTCGCGGCCTCGCGGCAAGCCGCACTAGGCGATTTGTAACGATCTCCTTCGTCCTCGACGATGCGGGACACGTCGTCTATCAAGCGACGTCGAAATCGAGCGGCGATGCGGCAATCGACAGCGCCGCTGCCGCGGCAGTAAGATCAGCCGCTCCGTATCCGCCCCCGCCCTATGGAATGCCGCACAGCCTGATCGCCAATATCGATTTTTGATCCGAGGCAATCGCGGCTTATCTAAATACCCACCACACCAGCACCGCGGCGATGATCCACCACGCAATGTGGCCCCAGAAGGCGCGGCGTGCTTCGGCGGCGCCGATCGCCTCGATCGATTGCAGCGAAATATGCAAACCATGCTCGACCATGTCATCGAGCTTCTCCAAAACGCGCTCGGCGCGTTCCAGAGAATCCGGCAGGTTGGCGGTGACGCGCCGCATGATGGTCAATCCGCGCCCCGCATCTTTGATGAATCCGCCGGGGCCGAGATTCTGCTCAAGCCACTCGCGTACGACAGGCTCGGACGCGGACCAGATATCAAGCTTCGGATCGAGCGAGCGCGCGACACCTTCGACCACGACCATCGTTTTCTGCAGCATGACCAGTTCCGTCCGCGTCTTCATGTCGAAGAGGGCGGTGATCTCGAAGAGCAGCGTCAAGAGTTTCGCCATCGAAATCTGGTCGGCGGTGCGTGAATGGATCGGCTCGCCGATCGCGCGCAGAGCCTGCGCGAAATTCTCAACCGGGTAGGTCGGCGGGACGTAGCCCGCCTCATAATGGACTTCGGCGACGCGCAGATAATCGCGCGTGATGAAGCCGTAGAGGATTTCGGCGAGGAAGCGCCGCTCCTTCAGTCCGAGGCGGCCCATAATGCCGAAATCGACAGCGACGAGACGCCCGTCGCGATCGGCGAAAAGATTGCCCTGGTGCATGTCGGCATGGAAGAAGCCGTCACGCACGGCGTGGCGCAAAAACGATTGCAGCACGGCGCGGCCGAGCGCCGGCAGGTCGTGACCCGCCGCTTCAAGGCGGGGAATGTCCGAAAGCGGGATGCCCTCGATCCATTCGAGCGTCAGCACTTCACGGGCAGTGCGATCCCAGTCGACGCGCGGCACGTGGAAATCTGCGTCGTCAGCTGTCGTCTCGCCGAATTCGGACGCCGCCGCCGCCTCGAGGCGGAAGTCCATTTCCATCCGCACGGAGCGGGCGAGCGTGTCGACGACCTCGATGACCTTCAGCCGGCGCGCCTCGGCAAAATAGCGCTCCGCCAAACGCGCGGCAAAGTACATATCGGAGAGGTCGCGGCGGAAACGCCGCTCGATGCCAGGGCGCAGGATTTTGACCGCGACCTCGCGCTCGCCTTCGGGATAGATGGCGCGGGCGCGATGCACCTGCGCGATGGATGCGGCGGCGACCGGCTCCCCGAATTCAGTGAAGACGAGGCCGAGCGGAACTCCGAACGCCGCCTCGATCGCCGCTACGCCCCGTTCCCGGGGGAAGGGCTCCATGCGGTCCTGCAGCGCCTCGAGGGCCCGGGCGACCTGCGGCCCGACAACATCGGGCCGGGTCGCAAGAAACTGCCCGAGCTTTACGTAAGACGGCCCGAGCCGCGCGATCGCCACGGCGATCCGCTCTACGCCGCCGCCTTTGCCGCGGCGGTTGACCAACCGTGCGAGCAGGATCGGCACCCGCGCTGGCGGAGGCAGAGCAGCGGGATCGACATCCGCGAAAACGCCCTCGCGCGCCAGGAGAAAGCCCGCCCGGGCGAGCCGGATCGAATGGCCGAGCGCGAAGAACATCCGCTCAGAGCTTCCAGGCGGAGTGGATGGCGACGATCCCGCCGGACAGCCGCCGATAGCTCGCGCGCTGCAGCCCCGCGGCGGCGATTACGTCGCGGAAGCGATCGGCATGCGGAAAGCGGCCAATCGATTCGACGAGGTAGCGGTAGGCATCGCCGTCGCCGGTCACGACTTTGCCGAGAGCCGGAATCGCCGTGAGCGAATAGGCCTCATAGAGGCGGTCAAGCAGCGGCACATCGACATCGGAGAATTCGAGACACAGAAACCGGCCGCCGTATTTCAGAACGCGTTTGGCCTCCGAAAGCGCGCGATCCATCCGCGGCACGTTGCGAATGCCGAAGGCGATCGTGTAAGCGTCAAACGAGTTATCCGGGAACGGCAGGTCCTCGGCATTGCCCGTGACGAAGCGAACGCGCGCGCCGCCGGGCGTGTGCGTGGCACGCTCCCGACCGACGCGCAGCATCTCCTCGCTGATGTCGGCGACCGTCACCTGGGTTTTCGGACCGCCGGAAGCGGCGACACGGAAAGCGATGTCGCCGGTGCCGCCGGCGACGTCGAGATGATTAAAAGCCCGGTGCCGCGAAGGCCGTACCATGCCGACAAAGGCATGTTTCCACAGCCGATGCATGCCCCCGGACATGAGGTCGTTCATCAGGTCATAGCGCCCTGCAACATTGCCGAAGACGCTATTAACCAAACCCTGCTTATCGGCGAGCGGCACCCGCGCAGAGCCGAAATGGGTCTCCTCACCTGATGCAAAATCGTGCTGCGGCACGTGACACCTGCCTCAATTTAGTCGCGGACCTTACCGCGCCGGCACAGATATGGCTATTTCGAAGGTATACCAGGCGCGGTATGACCGCCGCGCCACAGCTAGCAAAGATTCTGCGAGGCGCGATTGTGTGTCGCCTTGCACCTCGCTATAAGGCGCCGGTTCGACGAGGAGAGGGCTCGTTACGGATGGCTGCCAATGGTGAGAACGGTTATAGACCGTTAGAAGGCGAGACCTTCATGAGCGACCGCCAGCGCGAGTATTTCCGGCGTAAGCTCAATGCATGGA
>JAXDNH010000136.1:0-8935 GCA_034669525.1 Methylobacteriaceae bacterium
GCATTACGTGAATTTCCCCTGGTCGTCGGAGCGCAAGTGATGTGAATCTGCCGTACGAAAACTACCGCTTCCCCGAAAAAATCCTGCAACATCACCGCGGCTTCCTGTTCGCGGATGCCGCCGTAAAGCCCCGGCGCGTGATGGCAGGTCGGCTGCGCGATGAAGCAATCCGTGAGCGGCCTTCACCCCTTCACCGGGACCTCAATCAGCCCAAGATGCCGCGCCATCGGCCGGAAATCGTTGTCATTGTGAAGGAGGGGCCTGCGGTGCTCGATGCACCAGGTGCCGATCAAGAGATCGATCATCTTGCGCACGGTGATCCCGCGCCCGCGCAAGAAGCGGAAATTCCGGGCGGCTTTGACCGCGATTGCGTCCCCTGCCATCGGCGCAATTTCGAACCGGCGCAGAAGCGACTCGACTTCACGGGCCGCGCGCTCGTCCTCTAGGCCTTGCAGAACCTCGCAAAGCATCAGATCGCCGACAATGATCTCGGATATGCCGAGGAGCGCACGCAGCCGCGCGACATGCGGGAGGCTGCGGCCTTTGAGGAAATCGATCCAGACGCTGCTGTCGACAACGATCACCGCGCGCTTCGGCCTTTGCGGCTCCGTGCAAGGTTACCGCGCCAGGGATATTTCCCGAACGCCGAGTCGACCTCCTGCTGCCGCCGCAACCTGACCATCAAGCGAAGCGCCTCTTCAACGGTCTGCTTCTTCGTGGCGTGGCCCGAGGCTCTCTGCGCCTGCGCCATCAACGTGTCATCGATGTCGATATTGGTGCGCATGGTGCCTTCCGCAAGCGTGTGTATAGATTCATGCTATTATACACATCAAGCATTTGCAATTGTCATCGCGCTTGCCGGCCGTCATTGCGAGGAGGCGAAGGCGACGAAGCAATCCATGAGCGGCCCCCTGGATTGCTTCGCTTCGCTCGCAATGACGCGCGTCAGCAGCGAGCCGATTTCCGGGCTACCGCCTTTCCCGAAAAAACTCCCGCAACAAAGCGGCGGCTTCCTGCGCGCGGATGCCGCCGTAAAGCTCCGGCGCGTGATGGCAGGTCGGCTGCGCAAAAAAGCGCGGGCCGTGCTCGACGGCGCCGCCCTTCGGATCGGGCGCGGCCCAATAAAGCCGGCGGATGCGGGCAAACGAGATGGCGCCCACGCACATCGCGCAAGGCTCGAGCGTCACGTAGAGATCGCAGTCGGTGAGGCGCTCGCTGCCGCGCGCGGCGGCGGCTTCGCGGATGGCGAGGAGCTCGGCATGCGCGGTCGGGTCGTGCGCTTGAAGCGTGCGATTGCCCGCCGCGGCGACGATCTCGCCATTGCAGACGATTGCCGCGCCGACCGGCACCTCGCCGCGCGCCGCCGCGGCGCGGGCCTCGGCAAAGGCGCGCGACATCGGATCGCCGCCGGCTTCCTGTCTGTCGTTTTCCACTTGGCCTTGCTATCAGAGCCTCATGCCGGACAGGAACAAGCGACGCGGAGAGCCGCAAAAGCGCCCGCACGAGGGCGCGCGCGTGAGGCCGGCGCGCGGCAAGGCGGCGCACGACGCGGCGCAGGTCTCGGCCGAGCGCGTGGAGCGCGGCGAACGCATCGCCAAGCTGATGGCGCGCGCCGGCCTCTGCTCGCGCCGCGAGGCGGAGACGTGGATCGCCGCGGGCCGGGTGGCGGTCAACGGCCGGGTGCTCACGAGCCCGGCCCTGAACGTGACGGCGAACGACACGGTACTCGTCGACGGTAAGCCGATGGAGGCGCCGGAGCGCACGCGGCTCTTCCTGTTCAACAAGCCGGGGGGCCTCGTCACGACGGACCGCGACCCGGAGGGCCGCCGCACGGTGTTCGCCTATGTCGCCGAGCGTTATCCCGACCTGCCGCGGCTGATCAGCATCGGGCGGCTCGACATCAACACCGAGGGGCTGCTGCTTTTGACCAATGACGGCGGGTTGGCGCGCGTACTGGAACTGCCGGCAACGGGGTGGATCAGGCGCTACCGGGTGCGGGCCAATGGCGAGACCGACGAGACGGCGCTGGGTCAGCTGCGGCGGGGGGTGACGGTCGAAGGTGTGAAATACGCGCCGGCCGAGGTGACGCTCGATCGGGCACAGGGCGCCAATGTCTGGCTGACGCTCGGCCTGCGGGAGGGGAAGAACCGCGAGGTGAAGCGCCTCCTCGAGCATATCGGCCTGCAGGTGAACCGCCTGATCCGCCTCTCCTTCGGGCCGTTCCAGCTCGGCAATCTTGAGGATGGCGCCGTGGAGGAGGTCAACACGCGCGTGCTGCGCGACCAGCTCGGCCCGAGCCTCGCCAGCGCGGCGAACGCGAGCTTCAGCCGCCCGTCGCTGCCGCAGATGCAGATGGAGCTGAACACAAATTCCGGGCTGGGCGAGCGCAAGCGCAAGCACGTCCGCGCCTTGCGGGCGAAGGAGAAGAAGGAGAAGGAGACGCAGAAAACGCCGCGCCGGCGCATCGTGCGGAGCGCGACCGAGGACCGACAGGGCCGCGAGGTCGCGGTCGAGCGGGTCGTGCCGACGCGCCCGAGCCGGGGCCGCCCAAAAGCGAGCCGCAATGCGCGCCGCTTCGGCGCCGAGCGCGAAGCCGGACCTGGCAGGGCGCGCCCGAGGCGCTGAGCGATGCGGATCACCGGCGGCAGGTTCGGCGGCCGCGTCCTCAAGGCGCCGGCGAGCCGCGCCGTCCGGCCGAGCGCCGATCGGCTGCGGGAGAGCCTGTTCAACGTGCTCACGCATCGCCCCGGCGACCCGATCGAGGGCACCGACGTGATCGATCTCTTCGCCGGTACCGGCGCGCTCGGCTTCGAGGCGCTGTCGCGCGGCGCGAGCCACGCCCTCTTTGTCGACAATGGCGCGGAGGCGCGCGCGCTGCTGCGGGCCAATGTCGAGGCGCTGGGCGTGGGTGGAGTCACCCGCATCTTCCGGCGCGACGCCACGCGGCTCGGCGATGCGCCAGAACCCGCCCGGTTTCGGCTCGCCTTCCTTGATCCGCCCTACGGGCAGGGGCTCGCTCTTCCTGCACTTTGCGCGCTCCGCGATGGGGCCTGGCTCGGCCCCGGCGCGCTCGCGATCGTCGAGGAAAGTGCCGATGCGGTCCTCGAGCTGCCGGAGCGCTTTACGTTCGAAGAGCGCCGCGTCTACGGCGACACGCAAATTGTTTTCGCCGCCTTCACCGCGGCTGATTTGTGATAAAGCACACCGCGGAAGCGTCCGTTTCCAATAAAGACAGCGGGCCGAACTCTGCGCGGAGGCATTGGCGCCGCGCGGATCAACGAATGTAGGCAGCAATTCGCGCGCCTGCAGCATAGGATTCTCACGCGGATGTTGCCTGCAAGCGCCCGCATAATGACGGTGCTCGCTCTCCTCCCCATCTTTTCGATCGGCGGGGTGCAGGCGAAAACTTTCCGCGCCGCTGACATTCAGGCCGAAGACTATCCGACCGTTCAGGCAATCAAGTTCATGAACGATCGGCTGATCGAACGCACAAACGGCCGGCACCGGATAGCCATCTTTCCCGCGCGGCAACTTGGCGAGGAAGAAGCGACGATCGAGCAGACGCGAGCCGGCGCAATCGATATCGATCGGATAAGCATCGGACCGCTCGCGAGCTTCATTCCGCCTTTACGCGTTCTCAGTCTTCCGTTTCTCTTCAGGTCGAGCGAGCACTTTCACAAGGTGCTCGACGGCGAGATAGGAGAACAAATTCTGGCGAGCTTTGAATCGAATGGTTTCGTCGGATTGACCTATTACGATTCCGGTGCACGATCGCTCTATAACAGAGTGCGGCCGGTGCGCACGCTCGTCGATCTTAAGGGCCTGAGAATTCGCATCCAGCAATCGGAGATCGCGGCCGAACTCGTGCGCGCGCTCGGCGCGGAACCGGTGGTTCTCGCTTACGGTCAGGTCCTCACCGGGCTCTCGACCGGCTTGATCGACGGTGCGGAGAACAATTGGCCGTCATACGTGACGACCGATCATTATCGTGCCGCGCCGTACTACACGCCGACGGAACATACGATGTTGCCGGAAGTGCTGATCATGTCGAAGAAGGCCTGGGACGGGCTCAGCCCCGACGACCGCGCGATCCTCAGAGACGTCGCGAGGGAGTCGGCGAAGTTCATGCGACGGCAATGGGAGGCCTGGGAGGATCAGGCCCGCAATGTGGCGGAATCGAACGGCGTGAGCGTGATAAGCGACTTCGATCGCGCCCCATTCATCGAGGCGACAAAAACGATCTATGACCGCATCCTGTCCGACCGGTCCTCGCGCGATCTGGTCGATAGAATCCGCCAGGTGCAATGAGCCGATCGAGTATCGAAGCTTCGCCGGGTTCTGAGCCCGTCGGCCTTACGCCGACGCGGGCCAACGGACGCGCGGTGCCCGCGCTGTTGCGCCGCGTACCCATCCGATGGCGGATTCTCTCGATCGCAGTCGTCAATGCCGCGGCCGTGCTGATCCTCGCTCTGCTCATCGGAGACAGCGCGAGAATCGTGAACAACACCTGGTCGGACCTCGTCAGGGTGCGCGCCTCCGAGCGCGTCGTTTCGCAGATCGACTCCGAATCGGGCCGCATCCAAAGCCTGATCCATCGCTATTTCACGCAGCCGAGCCCCGAGCTCCTGGCCGAAGTAGAAAGCCGTTGGAACGCGTTGCAAAGCAACCTCATTCCTCGGGCTGCAGAAGATTTGGTGCTGCGGCCCGCGACGCGCTCGCTCTCGGACATCACGAACAGGCTGGTCGGCGGATTCGACGCCCTGCGTGCGGTGCGCGACAAGATCGCCGAAATCTACGAAGGCGAGGTGCTGACGCCCACGAAGGAAATGACCGGCCTCTATGCGATTATAGAGAGCACGATCGATGGTCGCAATTCGCTGCTGAGCCCGAGTCTCAGAAAGTCACGCGAGAACTTTTCGGCGGCGCTCGTCGCAATCAACTCATACTATCTGTCGCTTTTGGCGGCTTCGGCGCGCGAAGCTGTCACCAATCTGATGGCGATCGAAAACACGCTTCCCGTGATGCTCGATCTCGCCGATAGCGAAATCCAGATCGCCAGCCTGAAAGGATTGCAGACGCGCGCTGCCCAGCTTCGACGCGGCGTCGACAATCTTGCTGCGGCATTCGAGAAGCAATCCGAGTTGCTGCGCGATCAGGTCGACACGAGTCAAGCCGAAATGAGCACGGCAACGGCAGGTCTCACCGCTGAAATGCAGGCTCGCGAAAATGCCGCGCAGGAACGCCTCGATCAGAGCCTGAAGACGATTTACGTCCTGATCGCCGGCGTCACCGCGCTTTTCCTGCTTTTTATCGTGATCTTCGGCATTCTCATCGTGCGCAGCATCATCACGCCGCTGCAGGATCTGGCGCAGTCGATGGAGGCCATCGTTGCCGGTGACCTTCACAACAGAGTGCGCGGCGTCGACGCCAAGGATGAGATCGGGGTCATGGCGCGGGCGATCGAGGTGTTCCGTGAGAACGCGATTGCGAAGGTCGAGGCGGAAGAGGAGCTGCGCCGCTCCAAGCAGCGCACCGAATTGGCCTACTTGGAATTGCGCAAGACACAGGACAGCCTGATCGAAGCCGAGAAACTGGCGGCGCTCGGCGGGCTCGTCGCCGGTGTCGCTCACGAGGTCAACAATCCCGTAGGAATCAGCCTGACGGTCGCCTCGTCTCTGGCGAGACGTTGCGATGTGTTGGCCGAGGAGCTTGCGCGCGGCGAGCTGAAGCGGTCCCGGCTGACGGAGTTCATTCAAGGCAATCGCGAAGCAGCGACGCAGCTTGTCTCGAACCTGCAGCGGGCGGGAGAGCTGATTCAGTCCTTCAAGCAAGTTGCCGTCGATCGAAGTCACATTGAGCGGCGTGTCTTCGATCTGAAGGAATTGACCGAGCAGGTGATCGCGAGCTTACGACCGGGGCTCAACAAGAGCCGTGTTAGGCTGACTTTCACCTGCGAAACGGGAATTACGATGGATTCCTATCCCGGCCCGTACGGGCAGGTTGTCACGAACATCGTACTGAATGCAGTTTCGCATGCGTTTGAACCGGGAGAGTCCGGATCGATCGAAATTCGCGCTGCCGCCGAGGATACGGACCGGGTTGCAATCCTGTTTTCCGACGACGGAGGCGGCATGCCTCCCGACGTGCGGCGCCGCGCATTCGAGCCGTTTTTTACGACGCGACGCGGGCAGGGCGGGACCGGTCTCGGACTGCACATCGTGCACAACATCGTGACCGCTCGTCTCGGCGGCCGCATCAGCGTGTCTTCGGAACCCTGCCGGGGTACGACCTTTCGCGTGCTGATCCCGTGTGTGGCACCGCACGAAGACCCAGCGGCGGTAATAGTAGGAATCTGAACCAGAATGGCTGAAGACAACGATCTCATCGAATTCGCGGCCGAAGACGCCGGTATGGATACGCTTTCGGCGGGGCTGCGGCCGTGGAAGGTCGCAATCATCGACGATGATCCGGCGGTGCATGAGGGCACGCGCTTCGCTCTGTATGATTACTCACTGAACGGCAGCGGTCTCGCGCTCCTCTCCGCCTATTCCGCCGAAGAGGGGCGCAGACTGCTGCGCGAGAATCCCGATGTCGCCGTCGTCCTGCTTGACGTCGTCATGGAAACGGATTCGGCAGGCCTCGATCTCGTCGGCTTCATCCGCAAGGAACTGAAGAACGAGACGGTCCGTATCATCCTTCGCACGGGCCAGCCGGGCCAGGCACCAGAACGCCGGGTGATCGTCGACTTCGACATCAACGAGTACAAGGCGAAGACGGAACTGACCGCCGACAAGCTTTTCACAACTCTGACGGCCGCCTTGCGCGGATACCAGCAATTGCAGCGGATGGAGGAGACCCGCCGGGGTCTTGAAATCATCATTGATGCGACGCCGACATTGTTCGATTTCAAATCGATGCAGCGGCTGGCGGAGGGCGTGCTCACGCAGATCGCGTCACTTCTTGTTGTTGATTGCGCCGGGATTCTGGTATTGCGCGACGTGGACGCGGCAACGCAGCGCTTTTCCGTGCTCGCCGGCTCGGGATGCTACCGCACCTATACCGGCTGCTCCGAAGTGAAGCTGCTTGCGCCCGAGCTGAAGAACGCCATCCAGCGCGCGTTCGAGCAGCGGAAAACCGAATTCCTGCCGACGCGTTCGGTTCTTTACATTGGTACGCAGTCCGGCAGCGAGGTAGTGGTTCTGCTCGAGACGGGCCGCGAGTTGTCGGAAACGCACCAGTCGCTCGTCGAGATATTCTGCTCGCGTTTGTCTGTCGCATTTGACAATGTTGCGTTGTACGCGCAGCTTGAGGAAGCTAACCGCGAACTCGAGCGCCGCGTCGCCGAGCGTACCCGGGAGCTGACCTTCGCCAACCGACGCCTCGAAGCGCAATGGGAACGCGCGCGCCGGACGAATGCGCTGCAGAGCGAAATTCTGGAAACGGTAGCGCACGATTTGAAGAATCCGTTGAGCGTCATTCTTGGCCGCGCCGAAATGCTGGACGAGCTTGTCACGTCCGGTAATGCGGGCGCCGAGAAAATGGAGATGCAGGTCGTACAGATCAAAGGATCGGCACGCCGCCTGACCGAAATGGTCGATCAGCTTATGGCCAATGCCTCTACGGGCGTTCTCGATATTTCCGTGCGCTGGGAGGACTTGAATCTCGCCAATCTCGTCCGCGAAGTCTCGGAATCCAACCGCACCCTCGCCGCGCGCAAGGGGCAAAATATGTCCCTGACAATACCGGAGCGGCTGATGACGCGGGGCGATCCGGATCGGTTGCGCGAGGCACTCGACAACATCATCGGCAACGCCGTCAAGTATAGCCCGCTTGGCGGCGACATTGCCGTGTCCGCTACCGAAGAAACAGGAGAGCCGGTCATCCGCGTGAGCGACAGCGGGCCCGGCTTTGCGCCCGAGGACATGGGACGGATGTTTGGCCGCTTTCAACGCCTGTCGGCGAAGCCGACAGGCGGAGAATCCTCGACCGGGCTTGGCCTCTCGATCACCAAACGGATCATCGAGCTGCATGCCGGTGACATATCGGTCGAGGTCAACGGCGGGCCGGTCGGAAGCACTTTCGTGGTGCGGCTGAAACCGGCGGCGGACGCGCCGGGCGCATGACTTCGCCACGCATCTTTGTCGTCGACGACGAGGCCGCCGCCCGCGAGATGGTGGGTGACTATCTCGGCATGCACGGCTTCGAAGTCACACTTTGCGACGGCGGCGCAAGTCTCCGGCGCGAACTCAACGACCAAAAGCCGGATCTCGTCGTGCTTGATCTCAACATGCCGGAGGAGGATGGGCTCTCCATCATCCGTTACCTCAAGCAGACCTGTCCGGTGCCGGTGATCATGCTGACCGCGACGGCGAGCGCGATCGATCGTGTGGTCGGACTCGAAATGGGCGCGGACGATTATCTCGCAAAACCCTGCGAGCTGCGCGAGCTTCTCGCGCGCGTCCGTTCCATCTTGCGCCGGCTGCAATGGGCGCCGACACAGAAAGCGGAGCGCCGTCTGGCGGCCATCGTCTCCTTCGATTTCGTCGGCTTTGGAAGATATATCCAGGAAAACGAGCCGGACACGTTGGCCGCGCTGGATCGCATTTTCAGCGGGCTGATCATACCGAGCCTGGCGCGGTTTCGTGGCAATTTGTTCAAGATGCTCGGCGACGGCGCTTTAATCGAATTTGGCAGTGTGGTCGACGCTGCCGAATGGGGCGTTTTCTTCCAGCAGTCGCTCCCGGAATTCACCGCCGGCGATTTTTCCGTCGGCCCAATTCGTTTCCGTGTCGGGATCGCGATCGGCGACGTGGTCGTGCATGAATCCGACCGGCTCGGCGAGGGCGTCACGCTCGCGGTGCGCGTACAGGAATGTGCGTCACCGGGCGGCGTGGCTCTCTCTGAGAACGCTTATAGTCTGATCCGCGCTAAAACG
>JAXDNH010000137.1:0-28366 GCA_034669525.1 Methylobacteriaceae bacterium
TGATGATCCAGGTCATTCGCGCCTGTTGAATCGCCACCTTGATCCATTGATCGAGCAAGGCGTCGACGGTTACGCCGAGTCGTGCCTCCTCATCCGCGTCACCGGCAAGAAGCGCGATCGTCTCGGCGCTTTCGCGTACGCGGGTCAGCTCGTAACGCAGCTGCGCCTCGTCTTCATTCTTCTCGGCGACCCTTGGTACAAGCGATCGGCCGATGATAAATGTCGAGACCGAAGCCACTGTTGAATACGCCAGCGCAGCGAAGACCATGTAGCCGGGGATGGAGATGTTGCGGCCGCCGATCGAGAAATCAATCGTGCCGCCCACCGTCCACAATATCCCGACGAACGCCGCCGCCGTCAGGACAGCCGTCGCGAGGCCGATCGCAAAGTCGACGATCGGCTCGGTGGCCAGTCGCGTGTCGTCGCTGATGCGGAATTCCGGATTGGTTCCCTCATTTTCGACCACCGACATCTGATAGAAACGGCGGTCGGCAAGCCAGTATCCGATAAGCCGTTTCGTCAGCCAACCGCGCCATTTGATCTGCAGGCGCATCCGGACGTGCACGAGGCATACCGCGATCGCCGCCGCCGCCGCAACAAGTGCGAGCGCTAGAAAAACGCCGTAACCCAGTGCGGCACCGTCGCGCCGGTCCAGCGCATCATAGAAGTAGCGATTCCAGTAATTGATGCCGAGTTGTACGCCGAGCGTCAGCAGAACGAGGACAGCAACAGCGCCTGTGAGCAGCCACGCCTGCCTGGCTTTCTCCTCCCGCCAATATCCCTGCGCGATATTCAGGAAATGCCGGCGCTCGGAGGGAGCGAACGCATCATTGGCTGTCGCCGGTGTGTCGGTCATCGCTCTGCGAAAGCTGGCTTGTTCAGGCGTTGTTCGGCAGTCCTAAGCAAGATGTAGCGGATTCGCACCGACATTCCGGCGACTTCGCCGCTTGAAGCAGGTTAAAGATGTGGATGACGACCGGGGCGCGGCATCTCGGTGCGGCGCGCCAAGGGCGTGCTTCACGCCGACGAGCGACTTTGATAACGTCAGCGAGTTCTAAACTATCCGAGAGCTAGTCTGCATTGGCGGGGCGGGGCTCTACCGCCCGCTGCCCTGCAGCACTCGCCGTGCGGAATCGCCGCAGATTGGCCGCGGGACCAATATGTTAAAGCTGGGTTGTTGCAGTGCAGCATGGCGTTGCGGAATGAGGCTGGTCCGATGTTTTTTCCTTTTCATTCGGCGACGATGCTGGCGATCGAGTCCACCCGCGTCATAGGGCTCCGCCTGACAAAGATTGCCGGCGGCGGCATCGAGGCTCTCGACGAGACGCAGCTCATGGTCAGCGAAAAGATCCGCGCGGGTGTCGAAGCCATGGAGATGCTCATCTCCGGCGGGACGACAACGGCCGTGCTCAATCGCTATCACGAGCACGTCACCGCAAATGTCGGGCGCCTGTCGCGTCGATAATGCTGGTCGCGTAGCGTCGGCGGTCTCTCCTCATTCAATCAGGGGCTTCCCGCAAGGCTTGCTCCACTCGTCGGCGCGCACACGAACAACAAGATTGGAACCGCCGTTTCCGTCCGGCTTGAATAAAGATGCTTCGCCTTCTCTGAGGTCGAACCAGTCTTTCCCGAACGCGTCCATGATGTTCGGCTTGTGACTTACAATGACGATATTCGTTCCGGGCGGCACTTTTGCTGCAAGGGCGCGCAGCGCTTGCGCGCGGCGATTGTTCTCGTTCGGCGTGACGACGAGCCCGCCTTCGGTGATGTCGGCAGTGGGCTTGACGTCGCCGAAGCCGAGGAGCGTACCGGTGTCGATCGCGCGCTGGAACAGGCTCGTATAAACTTCACCGACAGGTATCTTCAGCTTGTGCAAGGACTCGCCGACGGACTTCGCAACCGTGCGTCCCGCATCATTGAGCTGACGCTGCTGCGCGACGTTTTTGGGATTGAGAGGGTCGGTGTCGGCCTGATCCGCATGCGTTGCGCCGTGGCGAAACACGATCACATGTCCGCCTTGACGCAACGCCTGCAGCCAATGGGGTTCTGTCTGCGCCGGCTGACCGGCGCCCGGCGCCGACAAGACGAGAAGCAGCGCGCCGATCGATGCAAGCCGGAATGTTCGCAAAAACACGGGAGCGCCTCCTTCTCTACAAGCATGTTTGGCCTCAAGCTCGTCGCATCGATGGAGCTTTGCACAAGCGAACCTGTTGATGCATAGGCGATGGCCCGTGCGGGTCTGCCTCTTTTCATCCTTGCATCAACATGTCGGGCTCGTAAAGCCAGACCGTTGTGGCGGGACACGGAGACATAAAGGTGGAGAACACTGCATTCGATATCGCCGTTCTGCCCGGCGATGGGATCGGGGCCGAAGTCATCGACGCGGCGATCCCGCTAATCGAGAAGGCTGCGCGCGGGTCCGGCTTCACGCTCCGGTTTACGACGCACGCGGCAGGCGCGCTACATTACAAAGAAGCGGGCGAGGCGCTCCCCTCGGCAACCCTCGAGGCTTGCCGCAACGCCGATGCAATCCTGTTCGGTGCGATGGGCTGGCCGGACATCCGCTATCCCGACGGAACCGAGATCGCGCCGCAGCTGGACCTGCGCTTTGAGCTCGATCTTTACGCCGGTGTCCGGCCGGCGCGCGCGATTCCCGGCGTGCCGCTGCCGCTGGCCTCGCCGTGTGCTCGCAATATCGACCTCGCGCTCGTGCGCGAAAACACGGAAGGGCTGTTTGCCTCGCGCGGCAAGGGCGTGAGGATCGACGGCAGCGAGGCACGCGACACTATGATCATCACGCGAAAAGGCTCGCAGCGGGTGCACAAATATGCCTTTGAGCTTGCCGGGCGGCGCGCGAGGGCGAAAGAGCCGAAGCCGGAGCGCGTGAGTTCCGTCGTTTGCGTCGACAAGGCGAACGTCTTTGTCTCGCTCGCCTTCTTTCGCGAGGTGTTCGACGAGGTCGCCCGCGATTACCCCACGATTGCCGCACGCCATCAATATGTCGATGCCGCGGCGCTCGATTTGATCAGGCGACCGTGGGATTACGACGTGCTCGTCACCGAGAACATGTTCGGCGACATTCTTTCCGATGAGATCGCCGGCCTGATCGGTGGAATGGGGATGGCGCCGTCAGCCGATATTGGCGACTGGCATGCTCTGTTTCAGCCATGTCATGGCTCCGCGCCGGACATCGCTGGGCGCGGGCAAGCCAATCCGACTGCCATGATCCTCTCGGCCGCCATGATGCTCGAATGGCTCGGCGAACGGTCCGGCAATTTCGGCCTCGTCGAGTCCGCAACAAAGCTCACGCGCGCGGTCGATGCGGCATTCGCCTGCGGACATCTGCTGCCGTATGAACTCGGCGGGAACGACGGCACCCGGCAAATCGCCAGCGCGGTGTTGTCGAATATATGATTTATCGCGGCTCTATCGCGCTGGCTTGCGGGCTAACCCTCATTGCCTGCTGCTCACTGCAAAGCGCCGGCGATCTCCTTTAAGCCCGCGAGCGCCTGTTGCAGCTCCTCGGCGTACGAACCTTGCGTTCCGGATCCCGTGCGGGAACCGGTTTGACCATAGGTAGTCAGGACAAACGCGATCAACGCGAGAACGAGGAGGCGATAGGCCCATGTCATTATTGACATCGCTTCGCTCAAAACGCGAAGCATCTCACGACATCCCGGTGAGCTCGGCGACACGCGCCGTGAGCGCCGCGCGGTCGGCTTCGAGCTTTTTGATCCGCCGCGCCATTCCGATCGGGACAACGTCTTGCCCGCCCGGATGCAGGAATGTGACGCCGGCCTCACCCTGCTGCCGCCAAACGACGCGGGCGCGGCGGCTCTCGCCTTTCTGTGGCAGCGTGAGATCGAATTCGCCGGGGAGAAGGACAGTGCCTTCAAAGACGAGCTTTGCCCCGTTCCGGGACATGTTCCGCACGAGGCAGTCGATGCTGCAGTACTGATTGTTGAAGGCGAGCCGCCCGCCGAGATACGTGCGCCCCCTTTTGAATTCGCGCCGCTCACGCATACGCCTGCCCCCTACTGGCACAATGGGATGGTTAGTGCGGGGTTAACAGCAAGGGCGGGGCCACCGGCGCTTTGGCGCCCAGCGCGGCGATCCTATATATCCTCCATCATGACCCTCGCCGGAGACACCCTGGCCGCGCCGCAACCGGCGGCGGCGCCGATCCTGCCCGAGCACGCGCCTGCCAAGCCCTCGCTTGCAGGCGCGACGCGGGCGGAGCTCGCCGAGGCGCTCGCGTGCGTCGGCGTGCCGCCGCGCGACTTGCGCATGCGGGTGACGCAGCTCTGGCACTGGATCTACCATCACGGCATCCGCGATTTTTCCGCGATGCTCAACGTGTCAAAACACCTGCGCGCGGCGCTCGCGGAAGCCTACAGCCTCGAGCGCCCGGAAATCGTCACCGAGCAGCTCTCCACCGACGGCACGCGCAAATGGCTGATCCGCATGCCGCCCATCGATGCCAGGGATCGCGGCGCCGAGATCGAGTGCGTCTACATCCCCGAAAGCGACCGCGGTACGCTCTGCGTCTCGAGCCAGGTCGGCTGCACGCTGACCTGCACCTTCTGCCACACCGGCACGCAGCGCCTCGTGCGTAACCTGACGACGCGCGAGATCGTCGCGCAGCTCCTCATCGCGCGCGACCGCCTCGGCGATTTCCCCGGTCTTGCGCCGCCCGGCGACGGCCTCGTGCCGTTGGGCGAGGGCGTGCGCGCCATCTCCAACATCGTCTTCATGGGCATGGGCGAGCCCCTCTACAATTTCGATGCGGTGCGCGACGCGATCGACATCATGTCGGACGGCGACGGGTTGTCCGTGTCGAAGCGGCGCATCACGGTGTCGACGTCCGGCGTCGTGCCGGAAATCCCGCGCCTCGGCGAAGAATCCGGCGCGATGCTGGCGATCTCGCTGCATGCCGTGCGCGACGACTTGCGCAACACGCTCGTGCCGCTCAACAAGAAATATCCGCTCGCCGAGTTGCTTGAGGCATGCCGCACCTATCCCGGCGCGTCCAACGCGCGGCGCATCACCTTTGAATATGTGATGCTGAAGGGCGTCAACGATTCACCCACGGAGGCGCGCGAGCTGGTGCGGTTGCTCAAACGCATTCCGGCTAAGATCAATCTCATTCCGTTCAATCCCTGGCCGGGCACGAAATACGAGTGCTCGGATTGGGACGTGATCGAGCGCTTCTCCGACATTGTGTTCAACGCCGGTTATGCCAGTCCCGTGCGCACCCCGCGCGGCCGCGATATCCTGGCCGCCTGCGGGCAATTGAAGAGCGAGACCGAGAAGGTGCGGGCAAGGGCGAGGATGATGGGGGAGTAGCCGCGTCAGGCACGGCTTGGACTGGGCATCCGCGCCCTGCATTCCCGATTTTCGTGGAAGCCCAGCCCAAGGCCGGCGAAGGAGCTGACGCGCCGCGATCGCCGCGCCTCTGACACATTGTCATTCCCGCCACATCCGTGAACAATGCACTCGCAGGTTCACGGCGCCGGAGGTCCTTTTGTCCGTTCTTCAACGCAATAACGTGCAGGTGCGGGGCACAAGCGAGCGCGCGATGATCTTCGCGCATGGTTTCGGCTGCGATCAGAACATGTGGCGCTTCGTCGCGCCCGCCTTCGAGCAAAAATTCAGGATCGTGCTGTTCGACCATGTCGGCGCCGGCGGCTCAGACATCTCGGCCTATTCGCGGCAAAAGTATTCGAGCCTCGAAGGTTATGCCGACGACGTCGTCGAAATCGGGGAAGCGCTCGATGTCGAAGACGCGGTCTTTGTCGGGCATTCCGTCAGCGCGATGATCGGCATTCTCGCCGCATCCAAAGCACCGGACATGTTCAGCCATCTCGTGCTGGTCGGACCCTCGCCGCGCTACATCAACGAGGGCGATTATGTCGGCGGTTTTTCCGCGGAGCAGATCGAGGAGCTCCTGGATTTTCTCGACAACAATCACATGGGCTGGTCGCGAGCGATGGCGCCGATGATCATGGGCAATGCGGAGCGCCCCGAACTCGGCGAGGAGCTCGTCAACAGCTTCTGCCGCACCGATCCGGAAATCGCCAGACATTTTGCCCGCACGACCTTCATGTCCGACAATCGCGCCGACTTGGCCAACGTGAACGCCAAATCGCTGATCCTTCAATGCAGCGACGATATCATCGCGCCGAATTGCGTCGGCGAGTATATACACAAGCATTTGCCGGACAGCCAACTCCTCGTGATGCGCGCGACCGGCCATTGCCCGAACCTGAGCGCGCCGGACGAGACGATCGCGGCGATCCGCGCCTTTGTCTGAGACTCGCAGCAGGCGCGACGAGTTTGCGATCGTGGCCCATGATCCCGAACCGGGCGAGGACATCGAAGATCTCTTCGAGAATGCTCCCTGCGGATATCTGTCGCTGAAGCCTGATGGCGCGATCTTCCGTTCCAACGCGACCTTCTCATCCTGGACCGGCTTTCCCGCTGAAGAACTCGTCGGCAAGCGCTTCCAGGATTTGCTCAACATCGCCGGCCGCATTTTCTACGAGACGCATTTCGCGCCGCTCTTGCGCATGCAGGGCTTTTTCAACGAAGTCGCGCTCGACGTCGTCGGCCGCGACGGGCAGCGGCTGCCGGTGCTGGTCAACGCAGTCGAGCGGCGCGACGAGGCAGGCAACCTCCTCTTCATCCGCATGACTGTGTTCAATGCGACCGACCGGCGCCGCTACGAACGCGAATTGGTTGACGCGCGCGCCGCGGCGGAAGCGGCGAGCACGGCGCTGCGCGATCTCAATGCCGGGCTGGAGCAGCGCATCGCCGCGGCGGTCGACGAGCGGATGAAGGTCGAGGAGGCGCTGCGCCAAAGCCATAAGATGGAAGCGGTCGGGCAGCTCACCGGCGGCGTCGCGCATGATTTCAACAATCTGCTCACGATAATCATCGGCGGGCTCGATTCGATCGGTCGGCAGATCGATAAAATGCCGGAGAGCCACGAACTCGCGCGCATCCGCCGCTCCCGCGCGATGGCGCTGCACGGCGCCGAACGCGCCGCGACGTTGACCGCGCGGCTGCTCGCTTTTTCGCGTCAGCAGGCGCTCGATCCGAAACCTCTGGACCCGAACCGCCTGATCTCCGGCCTCGCCGATCTGTTGCAGCGGACGCTCGGCGAAACGATTGCGTTGGAAACGGTGTCCGGCGCGGGGCTTTGGCGTGCTTTCGCCGACCCGACCGAGCTCGAGAACGTACTGATCAATCTCGCCGTGAATGCGCGCGACGCGATGCCGAATGGTGGCCGCCTCACGATCGAGACCGGCAATGCGTCGCTCGACGAGGCGTATGTCGACGCGCTGACAGAGCCTGTCGCGCCCGGACAATATGTCCTGGTCGCGGTGTCGGACACCGGCCACGGCATGGACGAGAAGACGCTCGCTCAAGTGTTCGAGCCGTTCTTCACGACGAAGGCGGCGGGCAAAGGCACGGGCCTTGGATTGAGCCAGGTCTACGGGTTCGTACGCCAGACCGGCGGACACATCCGCATCTATAGCGAGGTCGGCGAAGGCACCAGCGTCAAGGTTTATCTGCCGCGTGCGCCTGCAGATGTGCCGGAGCGCGAGGGTGCGGAGCGGCTGGTGGAATTCGCAGCCGAAGGTGGGCCGGAGACGATCCTTGTCGTCGAAGATCACGAGGAACTGCGGGCCTTTTCGACCGGCGTGCTGCGCGAGCTCGGCTACAACGTCGTCGAGGCAAGCTCGGGACGTGTGGCGCTCGAAGTGCTGCAGACAAGCAGCGATTTCGATCTGTTATTCACCGACATGGTGCTGCCGGATGGCATGAGCGGACATGAGCTGGCGGACGAAGCCGTGCGGCGACGCCCGGGATTGAAAGTGCTGTTCACGACAGGATATACGCGCAACGCCATCGTGCATAACGGCAAGCTCGATCCCGGCGTCAACCTGATCAGCAAACCGTTCACGTATGAGCAGCTTGCGGCGAAGGTACGTGCATTGCTGGATTGATGAGCATTAACGGCGCAAACCCCAAGTTTTGGCCGGAACTTTCCTATGCGGACTTGCGCCCGACGCTCGCCACGCTGCAGCTCTTCGCGCAGATTGCCGGCAAAGTGCGGCTCGCCGGCACGCCATGGCTCAATCATTCCTGGCACGTGACGTTCTACGTCTCGGCGCGCGGGCTCATCACCGCGCTCATCCCGCACACAGATTTCTCGTTCGATATCGAGTTTGATTTTATGCGCGACGCGGTCGTGATCCGCACAACCAACGGTGCGAGCGCACACGTCGCGCTTGCAGCGAAGAGCGTCGCTTCTTTCTACTCCGAATTCTGCGATGCGCTCGAATCCCTCGGCATCGCGATCAAAATCGATCGCCTGCCGAACGAGCTGCCCGACCCAAAACCCTTCCACGAAGATCACGCCATGCGCGCGTACGATCCCGACGCGGCGCGGCTTTTCTGGCGCGCGCTGGTGCAGGCCGAGCGGGTTCTGCAGCGTTTCCGCACGCGCTTCATCGGCAAATGCAGTCCGGTGCACTTCTTCTGGGGCAGTTTCGATCTGGCGGTGACGCGCTTCTCTAGCCGCCCGGCCCCGCTGCATCCCGGCGGCGTGCCGCATCTCTCTGATCGCGTGACGCGCGAAGCCTATTCGCACGAAGTGTCGAGCGCCGGTTTCTGGCCTGGTTCTCCCGGCGCGGAAGAGGCGGCGTTCTATTCCTATGCCTACCCGACGCCGCCGGGTTTTGCCGAGGCGCGCGTCGCGCGCCCCGCGCGCTTCGACACGAAGCTCGGCGAATTCCTGCTGCCCTACGAAGCGGTGCGCAATGCGGACGATCCCGATCGACTGCTCCTCGATTTCCTGCAGAGCACTTATTCCGCGGCCGCCGATCTCGGCAAATGGGACCGCGCGGCTCTGGAATGCGAGGAAGGCGGTCTCGGCGTGCCGCGCCGCGTAGGATGAGATGCTGTCATTCCCTGCGTTCCGCAGGACCGAGCGGGAATCCGGTCAATGCAGCCGAGAGCCTCTGGATTCCCGGCCGCGCGTTCCGCGCGTCGGGAATGACAATTATCAACGCCGCTGCTCTAGTTACGATCCAACCTCCGCGCCACTCGCGGCATCGCGATAAGAATCAGCGCCGCGTAAATGGCCCAATAAACGAAGGCGGCAAGCATGCCGAGGACGAGGCGTGCATGTGGCTCGTCCGGCAGATCGGCGACCACATGCGCATAGAGCCAGTTGAACACGATGATCAGCATCGGACCAAACAGAACGGTATCGCGAATAGGCCAGAGGTCACGCGGCCTTAGTGCGAAGTCGATCAACAAAGCCAGCGCGAAGAAGCCGGGCAGGGGCAGGGCGCTGACCATGCCCACCCATTTCGAGTCGGAGAAATAGGCGACGGCGAGGATAATGCCGCAGGTGATGACGAACAGGCCGACGCGGAAGCGCGCGGCGTGCGTCGCCCAGAACAGGAACGCGCGCGCGTGCTCGCGCCAGCCGATGTTGTGCACCTCAGCTGCGGAGATGGGGGCAGGGGCGGGCGTCCAGTTGCGCCACGTCAGAAAAACGGTGATTGCAATTTGCAAAACAAGGAAGAACGCGGCGCCGGGCAGTTTCTCACGAAAAGCGGTGGCAATGAACGCCGCCGTCAGCCACATCAGCGTCCAGCCCGCGAGCTGCACTAACAACCTTGAGGGCGGATTCCGCGTCCATCTGAAACGCGGGATGAATTCGGGATACGACAGCAGCAGATAAAATAGGAGCCCATTGATGACGACGACGGCGGAGATGGCATCGGCGACGGCGAAGGCATCGGCGCCAGTGAGGATGCCGACCGCATTGAGGATCGGGAAGGTCAGCAGAAGGCCGGCGATCCGCCTGTCGTAGAATTGGCCGACATAGCCGATGATGAGAAAGGCGATGAGCCCGAGCGCGAGCTTGATTGCGATAATGAGAAACGCGGCCAATCAAATCTCCGTCCGGTCCGGCGAAAGGCGATGAATTCTCTACTGTCCTTCGCCGCCGGCGTGAACCCGGGCAAAAGAAATAGGGTGCGTGGAGGGTACAATCCCGGCGCGAAGTGATATGTATCGATGATCCGCGGAGGCTGCGTTGGGCCAGTTCACGATCGAATTCTACCGTATCCGCGAGCACGATGACGCGCATGCGACATTGGACAGAGTCTCGGTCATCGTGCCCGATCTCGATGCCGCGAAACTCAAAGCGAGCTCCATGTTCGACAATCTCGACATGCCGCAGAAACCTGACGGCTTCCGCATCCTCGATTACGCCGGCGACGAGCTTTGTCGCTGGGCTCCCGGCGATTAGGGCTGTTCAGGGGGACGCGATGTTAAACTTCCCGAACGACAGCCGCAGCTATGATGCAACGCGTCGCGCCGTGCGCTTTTGGGGCTATGACGGCCCGATGGAGGTCTCGTTCTTCGTCACCGCCGAGGCGCTGCAGAGGCTGCGCGCCAGCGCGGAAGACGAGCAGGAATTGTTGAAGACGTTCGACGCGCATCAGCGCGAAATCAGGACGGCAGCGGAGCGGTCCTACAAGCGCGGACGGCAGGGCTCATACGAGCTGACCGAGAAGGACGTTTGAGATAGCGCTGTGTGATTCAATGGTGCCGGGGCGCGTGCGGGGCGGCGGCTAAACCGGCAACGATTGCCATGACAGCCGAGATCACCGCGTTCCAGCCCGCGAGCGACAGGCCGAGAATGCGGATCGCGACAGCATCGCAGCGCACGACCTTCGTCGTCTGCAACTGCTTCATGAAATCGTTGATTGAGCCGGCTTTTTCGAGCGTGCCGGTGCAATCGGCGGGACCCGGCCAAAAGCCCCATTCGACGCCAGCATGATAGGTGCCGAACAGCCCGCTCGCGATGAAGATCAGGGTGAGCGCGGCAAGCCCGAACCGCGCCGCGCGATGCGACCCGAGACGACGACGTGACGCGACAAATAGCGTGAGCAGCGCGACGGGTATGCCGATGTAATAAGCGATGCGCTGCTTGAGGCAGAGATCGCAAGGCGCATAGCCGGCGAGCTGGAACGCCCAAGCGCCAAGGATCGTCGCGCTAGCAAGGACAAAGACGAAGAGCGCCGCGCGAAAGGGTGTGATCGTCCGGTGCAGGCTGTTCATTATGCGAACCTGTAGGCAATCCAGAAGCCGAAAACGATAAAGAAAAGAATCAGCCCCATGAACAGGCCGAAATTCTTTTCGAGCACCGCCTTGATCGGCTCGCCGAAATTGTTGAGGAGCGCGGCGAGCACGAAGAACCGTGCGCCGCGCGTGACCAGGGCCAACAGGAGGAACAGCGCGAAATTGTAACCGAGCAGCCCGCTGACGATCGTCACCAGCTTGAATGGAATCGGCGTGAGGCCTTTGACCAGAATGAACGCCGCGCCCCATTCAGCATAGAACTGCCGGATCGTCTCCATTTTTTGCGCATAGCCGTAAAGCGAGATCAGCCATTGCCCGATCGTGTCGAACAGGAGCGCGCCAATCGCATAGCCGAGGGCCGCACCGGCGACCGAGCCCGCCGTGCACAGTGCCGCATAAAGCCATGCGCGCGGAGGCCGCGCCAGCGACATCGGCACGAGAATAACATCGGGCGGAATCGGGAAGAACGAACTCTCGGCGAAAGCGATGATGACCAGCGCCCACGGCGCGCGCGGGCTCTCGGCGAGCGAAAGCGTCCAATGATAGAGGCGCTGAAACATGAAGCTCCGATTCGACGGCGCCGCCATAGCACCGCGATCGGAGCAAAAGCGAGGCAATTCTAGGCGGCGTTCTCCTGGCGCTGGTTTTGCAGGGTTGATTTCATCGCCGCCATGCCGTGCTCCATCATGCCCTCGATCACATCCTTGAGCTCATTCGGCAGAAGGTCGGCGATCCAGACGATTCGACAGCCCGCGCCTTCGGGAAACACCTGGAAGCTCGCGTGATGATGGGTCGGCCGCCCCTCGACGACGGAATAGGCGAGCCGGCGCCGCGCATCATCGATGTCGATGATCCGTTCGCGTGCGACAATGCCGTTGGCGAACGTGACAAGGCGTGTGTCCCCTTCGAGCTTGGTGTCGGTGACGACGCCGCGCGCCAGCCGCGTGTGGACCGCGCCGACGTCGCGGAAGGCGGCCCAGACTTGGTCCGGCGCGGCGTCGACAAACATTTCCTTGTGGATTGAAGCCATCGTGATCTCCTGACGACTCAGCTCGCCTGCCGCAGCGAATCGAAAAGACTCGGCGCACCACGCGCATGCACGCTCTCGATCGCGAGCAGCTTGCGTTTCAGCGCAATGCCGGTCGGTGCGGAAAAGCCGCCGATCTTGCCCCCTGACGCGAGCACGCGATGGCACGGTACGATGATCGGATACGGATTTTTGCCGAGCGCCTGGCCGACCGCTTGCGCCAGCGTCCGGTCGCCGAGTTTTATTGCGATGTCGCCGTAAGTCAGCGTTGCGCCGGGCGCGATTGCGCGGGCGATTTCGTAGACCTGTCGGTTCAGCGAAGGCAGGTCGCGCATGTCGAGCGCGACATCCCTGAGATCACGGTTCTCGCCGCAGATGAGCGCAACGATCGCATCGCGTGCGCCTGCGACGTCGCCCGCCGGTGCACCCTCCTCTGCATCCGGGAAACGACGGATGATTCGCGCGCGAGTAGCGGCGGCATTCCGCTCCGGCAATTGCACGCCGAAAATGCCATGCTCGCCCCAGATGAGCGCGCACGGCCCGATCGCTGTCTCAAAAAGCGTGAAGCTCGCGTTCATGCCTCGCAGTCTACCCTTTTTCCCGAGCGTTCGAAAGCGCCGTTGGCAGAGCGGGGAAGCGCCGCTATAAGGGCGGCGCTGGCCGGTGTGGCGGAATTGGCAGACGCGCACGACTCAAAATCGTGTTCCCGCAAGGAGTGTCGGTTCGACCCCGACCACCGGCACCAGACTCTTTTCAAACGATCGGACTGCATGCCCTTCGGCAAAGAAGAGCTGCTGCGCTTTCTCGAGGGACGCGGCATGGACTACACGCTCTATGAGCATGAGCCGGTTTTTACCGCCGAAGAGGCCCTCAAGGTCTGCGGTCATATTCCCGGCGTGCATTGCAAGAATCTTTTTTTGAAGGACAAAGCCGACGCGTTGTGGCTCGTGACACTCCCCGACGATAAGCGACTGGATTTGAAGGCGTTGCCCGAGAAGATCGGCAGCAAGCGGCTGTCTTTCGCCAATGCCGCGCTGCTGATGGAGGCGCTCGGCGTCACGCCCGGGTCGGTGACCGCTCTCGCGCTGATCAACGATGAAGCGCAGCGCGTGCGGCTCGTGCTCGACCGCGAGATGATGCAGCAGGAGCTTATCAATTTGCATCCGCTCATCAACACCGCGACGATCACGTTGCGCACGGCGGATTTGCTGCGCTTTGTGGATGCGCTCGGCCGCAAGCCGCGGCTCGCGGCGCTTTGAAGATCAAATCCCTGCATACATCCGGCCGGGATTGAGAATCGCGTCGGGATCGAAGCTCGCTTTGATGCCGGCGGTGATTTTCATGAGCGGGGCGGCGAGCGGTTCGAAGACATCGATACGTGAGCGCAGATCCGGCGAGCCGCGCACGAGGGTCGCGTGGCCGCCGGTGGAGGCGAGCGCTGCCCGGATCGTGCGCGCGCCGGCATCGCCCGTCTCCGGAACGGAAAGCCAGATCAAGCCGCCGCCCCAATCGTAGAAGTGGCGCAGATCGAGTTCCGCGGCGAGACGCGCGACCAAAGCAGCCGCGCGCGTGGGGGCCGTCGAAATCCGCCACACCACGCAATCGCGCGGCTCGGCGAAAAAGCGGCAATCCCGGATGTCGCGCCAGAGCGCGTCCGCTTCTTCTTCGATCACGCGAAGGCCATCGCCGAAAGATGCAAGCAGCTTCTGCAATTCGCGCAGGCGATAATCGACGGAGGCCGCGAAATTCTCGATGCGCAACAGCGTGCGCGCCTGCGAGCTGCCGATGCCCGCCGGCAGATGCGCCGCGGCGGAGACTTCGAAAGGCGAGCCGAGCGCGCGCGACAAAGCTTCGATGGCCCGCGCATCATCCAGTCCGAAGAGAGCAAGCGTGCCGGCGGTCTCCGGCTTCGGCACGACTTTGTAAATGACCTCGCTGAGTAGGCCGAGCGTGCCGTAAGCCCCGCAATTCAGTTTCACGAGGTCGAGACCGGTGACATTCTTCATAACGCGCCCACCGGATTTGACGATCTCGCCGCTTCCGTTGACGAGCCGGACGCCGATCAGATGATCGCGGCACGCACCGGCGCTGATCCGCCGCGGCCCTGATATGTTGCACGCGGTGACGCCGCCGATCGTCGGCTGGCCATTCGTGCCGAGCAGGGCGCGATGATCCATCGGCTCGAAGGGCAGCCGCTGACCGCGCGCGGCGAGCGTCTGCTCGATTTCCGCGAGCGGCGTGCCGGCTTTCGCGGCGATGACGAGTTCGGCCGGCTCATACAGCGTGATGCCGGTCAGCGCTTTCGTCGACAGCGTCGCTTCGACTTGCGCAGCGCGGCCCAATGCCGCGCGTGTGCCGCCACCTTCGATGGCGAGCGGGCGATTCGCTGCACGGGCTGCAATGATGGTGTCGGCTGCTTCGGCTTCCGACGCAGGAGCAAAGATCACGCCGCAATCCGCCCCTCGAGCGGAAACACCTTTGCTGGATTGAGCAGCCATGCCTTGTCGAACACCGCGCGCACCCGCATCTGCTGCGCCAGATCTTGCGGCGTGAATTGGAACGGCATCAGCTCGCGCTTCTCGATGCCGACCCCATGTTCGCCGGTAAGACAGCCGCCGACTTCGACGCATAAGCGCAAAATGTCTTCGCCCGCCTGCTCGGCTTTGCGCTGCTCTTCCGGATCGTTGACGTTGTAGAGAATCAGCGGATGCATGTTGCCGTCGCCCGCGTGGAAAACGTTAGCGACGCGCAGTCCGTAGGACTTCACGATTCTGTCCGTGCCGGCGAGGACGCGCGACAGCTGTCCGGTCGGCACCGTCCCGTCCATGCAGATGTAATCGGCAATGCGGCCGGTCGCGCCGAAAGCGGATTTGCGCCCCTTCCAGATCGCCGCCGTTTCCATCGCGGATTTGGATTCCTTCACGGTCATCACGCCGTGCTTCTTGGCGATCTCGACGATTTTAGCGAGCTGCGTCTCCATCTCCTCCTCCGAGCCCTCGACCTCGATGATCAAGAGCGCGCCAGCATCGAGGGGATAGCCGGCATGGGCGAAGGCCTCGCAGATCTCGATCGCGAGCTTGTCCATGAATTCCATCGCGACCGGGATGATTCCCTGCCCGATAATGTCGGCGACGCAGGCGCCGGCCTCCTCGCTTGTCGGAAATCCGAAAAGCACCGGACGTGCGCCCTCGGCGGCACGCAGGAGCCGCACCGTCGCCTCCGTGACGATGCCGAGCTGGCCCTCCGAGCCGATCAACAGGCCGAGGAGATCGAGGCCGGGGCTATCGAGATGGTCGCCACCGATCTCGACGATCGTGCCGTCGACGAGCACCATTTTGACGCCGAGCACGTTGTTCGTCGTCACGCCATACTTCAGGCAATGAGCGCCGCCGGAATTCATGCCGATATTGCCGGCGATCGTGCAGGCAAGCTGCGATGACGGATCGGGCGCATAAAAGAAACCGTCGGCCATCACCGCATCGGTGATGCCGAGATTTGTGACGCCGGCTTCGACCCGCATCGCGCGGTTGGCGTAATCGACGGACAGAATGCGCGTCATCTTGGCGACGCAAACCACGACCGCATCCTCCTGCGGGATGGCGCCGCCAGCGAGCGACGTGCCGGCACCGCGCGGCACGACTTTGACGCCGTGCTCGAAGCAGTAGCGCATGATTGCGGAGGTTTCTTCCGTCGTGCGCGGCAGGGCGACGGCAAGCGGCAGGCGGCGGTAGGCGGTGAGCGCATCGGTCTCGAACGCGCGGCGTTCGTCGTCCGTCGTGACGAGGCATTCGCGCGGCAGCAAGGCTGCGAGGCCGGCGATGATTTCGTCCCGGCGGGAAAGGATGCCGCGGTCAAGCTCGGGGAATGCAATAGCGGTCATGGCGTCTCCGAAAAGCCGTTCGGCAGTTCGCGCACGATAGGTTAAACTGCGAGCGTCGTCATCTCTGCCGAATCGGAGGCAGCGCGTTGCCCGCAAGTTTGTCGCGCGAAGCTTTGGGCCACGCTGTAAGTGGCTCATCCAACTTATTATTCATTGCCTGTTCACGCCGGCCAGACGATTCTGGCTTTCTTTGAGAGCTGACAATGCCGCTGACGCGTCGCACGATTTTGGCCCTGATCGGGGCGACGCTCGCCACCCCGGCTGGCGCACGTTCCTCGTTAGAACTTGGCGCGCCGAGCCCGTTCGACTGGGACTGGCTTGTCCAGCACGCCAAGGATCTCGCGTCGCGGCCCTTTGCGGAGGTGCCCGCGATCGCGTCGGAGGTGGTTGCCGAGCTTGAATATGGTCCGCATCAAGACATCGTGCAGCCCATCGAAACGGGGCTTTATGCGAACGGTCCAGGCGACTGCCCGATCACGTTCTTCCATCTCGGGAGGCTCTTCCCGAAGCCCGTACGCATGTATTCGCTGGTTAACGGCAGTGCGCGCGAGGTCATTTATCGCAAGAGCCTTTTCGACTACCCACCCGACAATCCGGCGGCACGCATGCCGGACGATGCCGGTTTTGCCGGATTTCGAATCCATGATCCGGGCAAAGGCGGCGTGAGAGCGCCGGGCGATTGGTTGGCCTTCCTCGGCGCCTCCTATTTCCGCTCGCGCGGCGACCTCGGCCAATATGGCGCATCCGCCCGCGGTATCGCGCTCAACACGGCCACCTCGGAAGCCGAAGAGTTTCCGGATTTTCGCGCGTTCTGGATCGAGCCGCTGAATGCTGACGGCCGCGGACGTGTCTACGCACTGCTTGACGGTCCTTCGGTTACCGGCGCCTATCTGTTTGACGTGTCGCTTCACCCGGAGATTATTATTAATGTCTCCTGCACGCTCAATCTTCGCCGCGATGTTCAACGTTTCGGCATCGGCGCCCTGACCAGCATGTTCTACTACGGGAAAGTCAACCGCTTCATCGGCGGCGATTGGCGCCCGTGCGTGCACGACAGCGAAGGCCTCGCGATCTGGAACGGGATCGGCGAGCAGCTCTGGCGTCCGCTCAATAACCCGCCGCGCGTGGTCGTCTCTTCGTTTGCGGACAAAGGGCCGCGCGGCTTCGGACTGCTGCAGCGCGCACGCAGCTTCAGCGATTTTGAAGACGGCGACAACCGCTTCGAACGCCGGCCAAATGTCTGGGTGGAGCCCACCTCCGACTGGGGCGAGGGTGCCGTGCAGCTCGTCGAAATCCCGACCGACGTAGAATATGTGGACAACATCGTCGCCTTCTGGGTACCGCGCGATCCCGCCCGCAGCGGCAGCACCCATTCGTTTGCCTATCGGCTGCATTGGAGCGGGCGTGAACATTTTCCCGCCGGCTTCGCCCGTTGCGCTGCGACGCGCATGGCGAAGCCGTGGAGCACGGATACAGCGGGCTATGACCAGGCCCGCTATGTCATCATGGATTTTACCGGTGACATCCTCGCCGATCTTGATCCGGGCACTGCGCGCATTGACATCACGATCGGAACCAGGGGCTCGGTGCAGGAGCAGACGTTGCAGCGGCATCCGAACGACGGACCCCGCACCTGGCGGGTCATGCTGTTGGTCGCCACGCGCGGCCGTGATCCCGTCGAAGTGCGCCTTACGCTTCGCAAGGGAGACCGGCCGTTGACCGAGACCTGGATGGCGCAGTTCCACCCCGCCGACCTCACGCCGGGCTGATGCGTCGAGTAGCGCGGGAGGGGAAGTGTGGAGGAAATTGACCTCCTCGGCTCGTTCGCTTCTAGATGGCGCGGTCCGACGATTTGCCCGACCGGAGCCGCATGTCCCGACCTGAAAGCCGCCGCCGGCGCGTCGCCCTCTTCGTCACCTGCCTTGTCGATCTGTTCCGGCCGAGCGTCGGCTTCGCTGCGGTGAAGCTGCTAGAAGACGCCGGCTGCCGCGTGTCAGTACCGGTGCAGACCTGCTGCGGCCAGCCCGCCTACAATGCCGGCGACCGCGCGACGACGCGCGATCTTGCCTTGCAGATGATGGACGCGTTCGAGCCGTACGACTACGTGGTCGTGCCGTCCGGCTCGTGCGGCGGCATGATCAAAAAGCATTATCCCGAGCTTTTCGCCGGTGAGCCCGATCTCGCGCAGCGCGCCGATGCGCTCGCGGCGAAGACTTATGAACTCGTGAGTTTTCTGACCGACGTGCTCGGTGTCGAGCGCGTCGCGGCGCGTTTCGATCGCGCCGTGACCTATCACGATTCGTGTTCCGGCCTGCGCGAACTCAAAATACAAGAGCAGCCGCGCAAATTGCTGCGGACGGTGGAGGGGCTGACAATTGCCGAGATGCCGCGCTCGGACGTCTGTTGCGGCTTCGGTGGCACCTTCGCGGTGAAGTACGGTGAAATTTCGAACGAAATCGTCGAGCGTAAGACAGAAGATATCGCCGCCTCGGGCGCGCCGGTCCTGCTTGCCGGCGATCTCGGTTGTCTCATGAACATGGCGGGAAAGCTTTCTCGCGAAGGCCGTGCGGTTGAAGTCCGTCATGTGGCCGAAGTACTCGCCGGCATGGCCGATGCGCCGCCGATCGCCGGCACGCCGGAGGCTGGGCACCGATGAGCGTCCACGCGACCTCGCCGCAATTCAAAGAGAATGCGCATCGCGCACTCGAAGACGCGCCGCTGCAGAAGGCGCTGAAGAATGTGCGCACCGGCTTCATCGAGCGGCGCGCGCTCGCGGCGGCGGAGCTGCCGGAATTCGAAGCTTTGCGCGATTCCGCGCGCGACATCAAGAAGCACACGCTGCAGCATCTCGATCTCTATCTCGAAGCTTACGAGAAGAAGGTGACCGACGCCGGCGGTCGCGTGCATTTCTGCCGCACCGCCGCCGAAGCCAATGAAGCGGTGCTTGCGATCTGCAAGGCGCGCGGCGCACGCACCGTCACCAAAGGCAAATCGATGATCTCCGAGGAGATGGGCCTGAACGATGCCCTTCTCGCTTCAGGCATCAATCCGGTTGAAACCGACCTCGGCGAATATATCATTCAGCTGCGCGGCGAGATGCCCTCGCATATCATCGCGCCGGTCGTGCATCTCAACAAGGAGCAGATCGAGGCCGATTTCCGCCGCGTGCACACGCACCTGCCGGCAGACCGCGTCCTCATCGAGCCGACGCAGCTCTTGACGGAAGCGCGTGCCGTCCTGCGTGAGCGCTTTCTCGCTGCCGATATTGGGATTACGGGCGCGAATTTTCTGATCGCGGAGACCGGCACCTCGATCATTGTTACGAACGAAGGCAACGGCGATCTCACCCAGACACTCCCGAAAGTGCACATCGTCCTGGCCTCGCTCGAAAAGCTGGTGCCGACGCTCGAAGATGCCTCGCAATTGCTGCGCGTTCTCGCGCGCTCTGCGACGGGACAGGACATGTCGGTCTACACGACTTTATCCACAGGACCGCGCCGGCCCGACGATGTCGACGGACCGGAGGAATATCACGTCATCCTGCTCGACAACGGCCGCTCGGCAATGCTGGGCGGCGAGTTCGAGGATATGCTTCGCTGCATTCGCTGCGGCGCCTGCATGAATCACTGTCCGATTTATCACGCGGTGGGTGGGCATGCTTATGGCTGGGTTTATCCCGGGCCGATGGGCGCGGTGCTCACGCCGTCGCTGATCGGTGTCGACAAAGCCGGTCATCTGCCGAACGCGTCGACATTCTGCGGACGCTGCGAGGCGGTGTGTCCCGTGCGCATTCCGCTGCCGAAAATGATGCGGCACTGGCGCGAGCGCGAATTCGAACGGCACCTGACGCCGGCGACATTCCGTTCGGGACTGCGCTTGTGGGCATTCTTTGCAAAGCGACCTGCGCTTTACCGATTTGCCACGCGCATGGCTATGGCGGCGCTCGCATTGTTTGGGCGCAGGAGCGGGCGCTTCAAATCGCTGCCGCTCGCCGGCGGCTGGACGAACTTCCGCGATTTTCCAGCGCCGCAAGGCGCAACATTCCAGGCGCGCTGGGCGAAAGAGCGGAGCCGGGCGAAATGAGCGCTCCCAAGCCGAAACCGGATGACTCAAGTCAGTCGCTTTACGAGCGCGACTTCTTCGCCTGGACTCTTGATCAGGCCGAGACACTGCGCCGCGTCGCGCGGCAGGCAGCCAATCTGCCGTTCGATTGGAAGAATCTCGCCGGAGAAATCGAGAGCTCGGGAAAACGTGACAGGCGGGAAGTCGCAATGCTTCTGCAGCGACTCATTGAGCATCTGCTGAAGTATGCCGCCTCTTCTGCAGATGAACCGCACAGGAAGTGGCGAAAGGAAATCCGAGGCTTTCGGCGTGAACTCGAACGCCTGCTGAATGATAGTCCGAGCTTGCAGGCTCAAGTGCCGGAGATGTTGCCTGATGCCGCGCGTTATGCTTGGCAAGATGTCGAAGAAAACCTCCGCGACCACGGCGAATATGATCGCGCGTTGCCGGTGCTGATGAAATTCAGGGACGCACCGCTCACCCCACACGAAATATTGCGGGCAGCTCTGCCTGTTCCCGGTACGCGCGATTTGGTCGACGAAACGCTGTGACGTCCGCGCGCGAAGACATTCTCGCAAACATCCGCCGCTCGCTTGGGGTGACCGGGTCGGAGGCGCCGCGACACACCGATGTCGCAACGCGCCTGCAGAGCGCACCGGCGGGCCTCATTCCGGCGCGCGGGCAGCTCGCACCGGCCGCGCGTGTGGCGATGTTCAGGCATCAGGCGGAACGCGCGCAAGCAAGCGTCGCGGAAGTCGCACGCCCGGAGGACGTGCCCACCGAAGTCGCGCGTTTCCTGCGCGATCACAATCTGCCGGCAACGATTCGCATGGGAGCCGACGCTCGCTTTGCGGCCATGCCATGGTCTGAAACAACGCTGGAGGTCGCGACGGGCCGCTCCGATGGGAACGACCCGAATGCTGTCAGCCATGCCTTTGGCGGCGTCGCTGAATCGGGCACGCTGGCGATGGTTTCCGGTTCCGATAATCCGACCACGCTCAACTTTCTGCCAGACAATCACATCGTGGTGATCTCGGCCGCGGACATCGCCGGCGACTACGAAACCGTCTGGCGCCGCCTGCGTGACCAGTTCGGCAGGGGCACGATGCCGCGTACCGTCAACATGATCACCGGCCCGTCGCGCTCGGCCGATATCGAGCAGACGCTGCTCCTTGGCGCGCATGGGCCGCGGACGCTGCATATCATCGTCGTCGGTAAGCCCGCCGCCACCTAGGGTGCCCTTCCCCGAGTGGGGGAACGTTGAGCTCAGCTTTCCGTTTGCTTGGCGATGCCGAGATCGAACGGAGGCTGCCATGAGCGTGCCGAAAGAAACTAGCAAGCAGAAGAAAGAAGCAGAGCACCACGAGAAGCAGGAAAAGCTGAATGACGCGCTGGAAGACTCGTTTCCGGCGAGCGATCCGCCCGCAATGACGCAGCCGCTGCACAAATCCGGCGCGCCCAAGGACAAAAAGAGCACCGAGAAGACCAAGACGAAGTAACGTTCGATCGCGTGGATGTGTTTAGCTTAACAGCATGTAAAGCGGCGGGTCCGAAACTGGATGCAGCCGTGACGGAGCTGCCGAAATGAATGCGGTTCAGACGTATGGATTGAGAGGAGCCGTCGTCTGCCTCGCCCTGCTTGTGGGCGGGACAGCGTATGGCCAATCAAACGTGCCGGCACCGCGCGACGTGCTGTCTCCGATCCCGACTGCCGAGGCGCCGGCACCGCCGGCACCAGCAAAACCTGCCGATGCGGCCACCGCACCCGGCGCTGCCGTAGTGCCGAGCCCATCGCAGCTGTCGGCACCTTCGCAACAGGGCGCGGCGCCGGAGAAGAACGCAACCGCCCCGGCCGCTCCCGCCGGCGCGGCCGCCACCGCGCCTCAGACCCCGTTGGGGCAGCCGGGGCAGAAAGCCGAGGCAAAGCCTAAAAAGAAAAAGGCATCGCCGCCCGAGCGCGAGACCGCGCTCTCCCAAGATTCGACACCTGTCTTCCAGACGGAGACCCCCTTCGCGACTGCCCGAGCGGCGGACCAGTACGCGAGGATTGTCGAGGCGGGCGGTTGGCCGGCGATCTCCAGGCCGCTCAACCCGAGCGCGAAGGGCAAGGAAGTCGCGACGCTCCGGCAGCGGCTGGCCGCGGAAGGAGACCTCGAGGGCGCCGATGCCGCGGCGGAAAAGTGGGACCCGGCGCTCACCGCTGCGGTGAACCGCTTTCAGTTTCGCCATGGCCTGAAACAGACGGGCATCGTCGCCGGCGCGACGCTCAAGGCGATGAATGTTCCCGCCGAGCAGCGGCTGAGGCAGCTCCAGGCAAGCGCGCGGCGCCTCGAAAACGTACATTTCGCCTTTGGTGGGCGCTATGTCGTCGTCAACATCCCCTCCGCCGCCGTCGACGCGGTGGAGGACGGCCGCGTCGTACACCGCTATGTCGCGGTCGTCGGCGATGTCGAACATCGCTCGCCGGATATCGAGGCGAAGATCAGCGCGATCAACATCAACCCGACCTGGACGGTGCCAACCTCGATCATCAAGAACGAGATCATCCCCAAAATGCGCCAGAATCCGAAATACCTGGCCAAGGCGAAGATCCGAATCCTCGACGGCAGGGGCAGGGAAATCGACCCCGGTAAGATCGATTGGTCGAGCGAGAAGGCGGCGAATTACACGTTGCGACAGGATTCAGGCGCCGGCAATTCGCTGGGCTCCATTCGGATTGCGATGCCGAACAAGCTCGCCGTCTACATGCACGATACCCCATCGAAGCGGCTGTTCAGCTCGGATTACCGTTTCCTCTCGCATGGATGCGTACGAGTCGAGGGCGTGTACGATCTCGCTGCCTGGCTGCTTGAAGGCGTGCAACATTCGGGCGGCGGTGCCTGGGACAAGCACGCGCTTCTCCAGGCGATCGCATCGGGCGAACGAGAGGACATCAGGCTGGCGAGGCCCGTGCCGGTGATCTGGCTCTACATGACCGGCTGGGCCTCGGCGGACGGCACCGTGCATTTCCGCGATGACGTCTACGGCATCGACGACAGCGCCCAGACGACGGCGCAAGCTCAGCCGCAGGCGACCACGCGCTAGCTCGGCGAGAGCCCAATCGTCCCGCTTTTCGCCTGATTGTTCGGGCACATGGCAGCGCTCCGGCCCGAAGCGCCGCGCCTTGCATGTCCCAACGATCCACCCGCCTCTACCTCATCCTTCCGCCAATTGCGGACGCAGCTGCGTTCAAGCCGATCCTCGCCGCCGCGCTCGGGGCAGGCGATATCGCCTGCGTTCTGCTGCAGTCCGGACCCGATCTCAAAGCGACGGGTCAAGCCCTCGTTGCCTTGATCCAGGAGCACGATGCCGCCCTCCTCGTCGCGGGCGATCCTCGTTTGGTGGCGCGCATAGGCGCGGACGGCGTGCACGTCGCTTACTCGCAGGAGGCGGTCGGGGAGGCTGTGTCCAGCCTCGGCTCGAATGGGATTGTCGGGGTAGGCGCCCTTGCGACCCGCGATGACTCGATGAGTGCCGGCGCGGCGGGCGCGTCTTACGTGATGTTCGGGGAAGCGGATGTCGGCGGTCAAAGCGCTGATCCCGAACTCACCCTGGAGCGCGTTGGCTGGTGGGCGGAAATCTTCAACGTGCCCTGCGTGGGTTACGCCGGAACTCTCGACGAGATTGGCCCTCTCGCCGAAGCCGGCGCCGAGTTCGTCGCGCTTGGCGATGCCGTTTGGCAGCATCCCGCCGGACCAGCCGACGCCATCAAGCAAGCCAATGCCATTCTTGCAAATGCGGTTCTGACGGCATGAAACACATTTCGAAATTCGCTCTCCTGGTGGCGATGTTCGCGACTGCTCCGTTATGCGCGCAGACCAGCGATACTGCGCCAGTTGCATCGCTTACTCCCGCGACTGCGTCTTACGCGCCTGATCTTGCTTACGGGGCTTATCAGCGCGGCTACTACGTCACCGCATTTCGCGAGGCGATGGCTCGCATCAAGACGAACGAGCAGGACGCGCCAGCGATGACGCTGATCGGTCAGCTTTATTCGGAGGGACTGACTGTCAAGCGCGATCCGACGGAGGCTGCACGCTGGTACAAACTGGCAAGCGACCGTGGCGATCGGCAGGCGACTTTCCAGCTCGCCGTTGCGGCACTCGGAGGCAGCGGCATCGCAAAAGACAAAACTTACGCCAAACAACTCTTCGAGAAAGCTGCGGCGCAGGGCCATCCCGGCGCGCTGTACAATCTCGGTGTGATGGCGGTTGAGAATAACGGCGTCGTCCCTGATTTTCCGAAAGCGGCCGACCTCTTCCGTCGTGCTGCGCTCGGCGGAGATCCCGACGCCGCTTACTCCCTCGGCATTCTCTACAAGCAGGGCAAGGGCGTGCCGCACGACGATGCGCAAGCCGCCGAATGGCTGAAGCGGGCGGCCAATGATCACAACACCGCGGGTATGGTCGAATATGCAATCATGCTGTTCAACGGCGAGGGGGTCGAACGCGATGAGAGCGCGGCGGCGCACCTGATGCTGAAAGCCGCGGCGCGCAACAATCCCGTTGCACAAAATCGTGTCGCCCGCATTCTCGTCGCAGGACGCGGATTGCCGAAGGACATGATCGAAGCGATGAAATGGCATCTGCTCGGGCGCGCCGGCGGGTTGAAAGATGCTTGGCTCGATTCCCAGCTCGCCGGCTTGTCCAACCAGGAAAAGCAGGGCGTCGAAGAGGCCGTGCGCCGCTACGTCGCGAACCAGTGAAGCGGCCGCATTGACTTACTCACCGTCCGGCGCGCATGGACGGAAGACCTCGCTTCCGCCTTCCAGGCTTCAATGATCCGCTCCGCCCTGATGAATGTGATGACCGCGGCTGCGCTCAAGGCTGGCCGAGGCTTGAAGCGCGACTTCGGCGAAGTCGAGAATCTGCAGGTCTCGGTGAAAGGGCCGGGAGATTTCGTCACCGCGGCAGATAAGCGTGCCGAAAAAACCTTGTTCGAGGAACTTTCGCGCGCCCGGCCCGGATATGGCTTCGTCATGGAAGAGGGCGGCCAGATCGAAGGCTCGGACAAAAGCCATACCTGGCACGTCGATCCGCTCGACGGTACCACCAACTTTCTGCACGGCCTGCCGATTTTCGCCATCTCCATCGGCCTCGAACGCGAGGGCCAGCTTATCGCAGGCCTCGTCTACAATCCCGCGACGGATGATCTCTTCATCGCCGAGCGCGGCCAGGGCGCGTGGCTCAACAACACGCGGCTGCGCGTCGCCGCGCGGCGCGATCTCGCCGATGCGCTGATCACATGCGGGATTCCGCCACTGAACCGCGCTGGCGGCCACGCGCGTTTCCAGAGCGAGCTTGCGTACGTGATGCGCTACGCCGGCAACGTGCGCCGGCTCGGCTCGGCGGCGCTCGACATGTGCTTCGTCGCAGCCGGCCGTTGCGACGCTTACTGGGAGCGCGGCATCCAGACGTGGGATATGGCGGCGGGAATCGTGCTCGTGCGCGAAGCTGGCGGTTTCGTCACGGACGCCGATGGCGGCGCAGAGATGATGACCAGCGGCACGGTGTGTTGCGGCAACGAATACATCCACCGGCGCCTGCTTGACCTCCTGCGCGAAGCGGAGAGCGGCAACCGCTCCCCGATTGCCCGGGCAGCGCAGCGTTGATTGCGGGCGGCTGCCCTTGTCTTTACTGAAGGACTCAGACGAGATGTCCCATGGCCGCCGATAGCGATCTCTCCCGGCTTTCCTCGCCACGTATTTTCTTGGTGCGGATGATCGTCTTTTTGATCCTGGTCGGCTTCGTCGCGCTCATCCTGCATCGGCAGATTCAGACGGCTTTCATGGCGAATCCCGGACTGAACGGGCTCATCGGCGGCGTTCTGGCGATCGGCATCATTCTCGCGCTGCGGCAGGTCACGTTGCTTTTCCGCGAGATTTCCTGGGCGAATTCGCTGGGAACATCGCGAGAGACGAAGCCGCCAATTCTCCTTGCACCGATGGTCACGCTGCTCGGCGACCGCAGTGGTGGCCGCGCGATCTCCATGGTGACATTGCGCGCAATACTCGATTCCGTCGGCACGAGGCTCGACGAGAACCGCGACATACTGCGTTACATGACGGGGCTTCTCATCTTTTTGGGATTGCTCGGCACGTTTTGGGGCCTGCTTGAGACAGTCGGTTCTATCGGTGGCGTCATCAATTCCATGCAGACCGGCTCGGATGCGGCCGTGATGTTCGATGATTTGAAGAACGGATTATCGAAGCCGCTCGCGGGTATGAGCATTTCGTTCACCTCCTCCTTGTTCGGGCTCGCCGGATCGCTCGTTCTCGGCTTTCTCGATCTGCAGGCAGGGCAGGCGCAGAACCGCTTTTATCGCGAGCTTGAGGACCGGCTCTCGGCGAGCACGGCAGATGTTTCGCCGGATTCCGCCACGACCGGACTGACAGCCGATGTTCGCACTGCCCTCGACCGCATGTCCACAACTGCCGAGGCTTCCGGGAGCCGCGCGACTAGCGTCGCCATCGCCAATCTTGCCGAAGGCATTCAGGGCCTCGTGCAACATATGCGTAGCGAGCAGCAGCTGATCCGCGACTGGGTCGAGGCGCAGGCCGCGCAGCAGCGCGACATCAAGCGGCTGCTCGAACGCCTGGCCTCGGAAACCGAGCGGGGCTGACCCAAATGGCCCTCGCACGTGCCCGCCGCACGGTTCGCACCGTCGATTACTGGCCGGGCTTTGTCGACGCGCTGTCGACAATGCTCCTCATGTTCACGTTTCTCATCTCCGTGTTCATGATGGCGCAGTTCTTCCTGTCGCGCGATGTCACCGGCAAGGACATTGCGCTGCAGCGCTTAAACCGGCAGATCGAAGAGCTGACGTCGCTGCTCGCACTCGAACGCTCCGCCAAGACAGACGCGCAGGCGAGCCTGACCAGTCTCAGCGCCACCCTTGAGCAGACCCGAAAAGACAAATCCGAACTTCAGAACCTGCTCGATCAAAGCAATGCCGGACTTTCCGGCGCCGGCAGTCAGGCAGCGCAGGCGAACAAGGCGCTCGACGCCGAGAAGCAGGTTTCCGCACGCGCGCTCGCGCAGATCGATATTTTAAATCAGCAGATCGCGGCCTTGCGGCGCCAATTGTCGGCGATCGAGGAGGCGCTCGCGGCTTCCGAATCGCGCGACCGTGAAAGCCAGGCGAAGATCGCGGATCTCGGGTCGCGCCTCAACGTCGCGCTTGCACAAAAGGTGCAGGAACTCGCGCGCTATCGCTCCGATTTCTTCGGCCGTCTAAAAGAAATTCTCGGCAGCCGCCCCGGCATTCGCGTCGTTGGCGACCGTTTCGTCTTCCAGTCGGAAGTTTTGTTTGAGTCGAGCCAGGCGACGATCAATCCGGCGGGCCGCGCCGAACTCGATACTCTTGCGAACGCGCTTGGCGATCTCGAACGCGAAATCCCGACCGAGATCGCATGGGTGCTGCGGGTCGACGGCCACACCGACAAACGGCCGATGCAATCGGCGCAGTTTCATTCGAACTGGGAGCTGTCGGCGGCGCGCGCGATCGCGGTCGTGCAATATCTGGTCTCGAAAGGCGTCAGTCCCCAGCATCTCGTCGCGGCGGGGTTCGGCGAATTCCAGCCGCTCGATGTCGGCGAGGGTGATGAGGCCTACCGCCGCAATCGCCGCATCGAGCTTAAGCTGACCGAGCGGTGAAGAAACCCCCGCGCAAGAAAATCAGGGAACTACATTGACCTGGACGTTAAGGATCGAGGTTATTACTCCGCCCGATGTGTTGCGCTTCTCCATAGCTAGCGTAAAGCTATCTTGTCCGACAAAGTTCCTGTTTGGCTGATATGCCCAACTATTAAGTCGAATTGCTCCTGCACTTCCATGGCTGGGCCCGCGAATAACGCGAAGCCCGTGGATGGCTCCTCCAGTTACCCACATGGTCGACGTGCAACCGACCTCATTCTTCTGAACTGTGATCGTCGTCGTTTGGGGACCAGCACTTGACCAACGATATGGTACTTTGGTGCAGGCTTCAGCCGCGCCGACGGTGAGCACCAAGAAAACAGCACATAAAAATACACGCAAGGAACCCTCCTGTTAAAAATACAAGGGACGTTTCACGGTTATCGAATTCTGCAGGCCATACCTCCTGTATCACCCGCGCCAGGGACAAAAAAGCAACTTGATGAAGCCGTGCTGGTGCTCCTAGCCCGCACTGGACGTTTGCTAAACGCAAAC